>DJPC01000120.1 GCA_002439665.1 Dialister sp. UBA6422 | reverse complement strand
GGAAAGAAACCAGAAGACTGTCTAGTTGTTGAAGACTCCCTCATCGGTGTTACAGCGGCTAAAGCCGCTGGCATCGAAACTGTAGCAGTGTATGATCAGTATTCCAAATCGGACCAGAAAGCCATCAAAAAATTAGCAGATCATTGGATAGAAAACTTTGGAGAGCTGTCCTTCTGATGAGATTTGTGCTTTTGATACTAGTTGTTTATTGTCAGTTATTGGTTTAACTACCGAGAACTTTTGCGGGCAACTTGTTATGGTAAAAGAGGCATTGAGGTAAAGGGTTAGGAATTATATACTCATTTTTCAATCTTAAACCTATGTCTCTATGTATTTGTACAAGTGGTGCTAGAGGGAATGGAAGCATTAATCAAACAATTACCCATTGACAGCCAGTAGCTGCACATGACAATGCGCAAGTTTCCAGGTGTTCCTTTTTGTGATGCTGAAATTTTTGACACTCTCCGTTTGTCATGGTATGATATGAAAATCAGTAGGGGAGTAGCAGCCGTTTGGCGGGACAGTCAACATACTGGCTTTGGAACCGTACATTCCAAACCTGGCTTACCATGAAATTGCGAGACCTATGTGCATTGTTTTAATGTGCATGTAGGTCTCTTTTTTGATGGATTAAAAAGGAACTGGTAAACTGGTGATTTGTAATTGAAAGATCTTTGGCCCTAGTCGCTAGTCACAAGTTCACCAGTTATCTGCTACTCATTTTCAAAGGGAGTGGAGTGCTTTGAGCTTTTTATTTCTTTTCAACAGTGTACTTTTAGGGGTGGGCCTTGCTATGGATGCCTTTTCTGTATCTTTGGCCAATGGACTTAAAAATCATTGTATCCGGCCTAGACAGGTGTGTCTCATTGCAGGGACTTTTGGCTTTTTCCAGTGGCTTATGCCTATGATGGGCTGGTTTTGTGTTAATTGGATCGTGGATATTTTCCAGTTTCTTTTGCCTTTGATTCCCTGGGCTGCCTTGGTACTGCTTTGTACCATCGGCGGGCTTATGATTCGTGATGGCTTTTCAGGAGAAGAAGAGGACGTGAAAATAGAAGTTGGATTTACATATCTTCTTCTCCAAGGATTGGCTACCTCCATGGATGCGTTATCTGTAGGTTTTACCATCGCGGAATATAATTTTTCTCAAGCCTTTCTTTCTAGTGCTATCATCGGAATGGTGACTTTTGCTGTCTGCATAGCTGGACTTCTTTTAGGAAAGAAATTCGGCATGAAACTGGCCGACAAAGCGACTATTCTAGGGGGATGTATTCTCATTGGGATTGGGATAGAAATATTTTTGACGGCTTAAAAAGATAGGGGAAAGTGCGTAGTGGCTAGCGCAACTCTTTTACAGTTTGCCTCAAAGATAAAAAGGGTATATAAGGTGATGAAACTGATGTAAGCATCACCTTATATACCCTTTCTTACCGTGTGATATTTTTCAATGATGAGGTATTATGTCATCCTATTCATTCAGAGAAAGATGACTCATTGATGGTTCTTTAATGATTATATTTCTGCAGTGCATCTTTTCCTCCTGCAATCCCTGGATGGGTCATTTCATAAGGGGAAAGGATATGGTCCATGGCTTCTTTGGAAAGGAGGCCTTTTTTCAGGATTAAATCACGAATGGGAACGCCGGTGGCATAGGCTTCTTTGGCGGTGGCTGCGCAGGTTTCGTAGCCGATGTGAGGAAGCAGGGCTGTGATGATACCTACGCTGTGGTCGATCCAGTACTGGCACTGTTTTCTATTGGCTTCCAGGTCTTTCAAAAGTTTTTCTGTAAAGGTACGAATGGCGTTTGTGAGGTAGCGGAAGGAGTTGAATAGGTTGAAGGCCAAGACTGGTTCCATGACGTTTAATTCTAGCTGGCCATTTTCCACCGCCAAGGTGACTGCCATGTCTCCTGCAATGACCTGGTAGCAGGTCTGATCCAACACTTCAGCAATGACTGGATTGACCTTGCCTGGCATAATGGAAGAACCAGGCTGACGAGCAGGCACCTTGAGTTCATTGAGTCCGCACCGAGGACCGGAGGCCATGAGACGTACATCATTGGCGATTTTAATCAGCGTTAGAGCAGATACTTTGAGTGCAGAGGATACTTCGGCAAAGCAATCTGTACTATTGGTAGTGTCTACCAGGTTTGGTGCTGTTTCAAAATGGAAACCGGTGAGATCGGATAATACATGGGGGAATTCTTTAATGTATTCTGGTTCTGCGTTAAGTCCTGTGCCTACAGCGGTACCACCCATATTGATATCCTGCAAGGCGCGGAGGGAACGGGTAATACGCCAAATGGCACGGCGTACCACGGAACCATAGGAATCCATTTCTTCTCCTAATGTAATGGGGACAGCATCCTGCAGATGAGTACGACCCATTTTGACAATATCTTTAAATTCTTTCCCTTTTTCTTCGAAGCCTTCTGCCATATCGATTAAGGCTTCATTTAAAATCTGTGCTTTTTTCAAAAGACATACTTTGATAGAGGTAGGAAATACATCATTGGTAGACTGCGCCATATTGGCATGGTTGTTTGGAGAAATGATATCATAACGACCCTTAGGATAGCCTAGAATTTCCAAAGCTCTATTGCAGAGTACTTCATTCATATTCATATTGATGGAAGTGCCAGCGCCGCCCTGAATGGGGTCTAGGGGGAACTGATCGATCATTTTGCCTGCTATGATTTCATCGGCAGCCTGTTCTATGGCATGACCAATCTTTGGATCCATGCGGCCGGTTTTCATATTGGTCAAGCAGGAAGCTTTTTTCACAGTGGCGATGGCTTTGATAAAATCAGGGTCCAAATGAGCACCGGTGATCTGGAAATTTTCCTTGGCTCTCATGGTCTGTACACCATAATACACCTCATCGGGAATCATTTTGGAACCTAAGAAATCGTGTTCTTCTCTCATTTTTGTTTTCCTTTCTATAGGTCAGTGATACATAGTATCACTGATCCAAATAAAAGTGGACAAAACCTCCTTACACAGGACGGCTTTGCCCACTAAAAGAGGTCTTCTTTTGCATATCTTGCATAAGAAGACCTCTTTGTCATAGCTATATAATTTTTTGATGACTTTTTCTCATCTGTGAGACAGTGTACAACGATTTATAGATTCTGTCAAGTGACATGGGTCAAAGAAAATTTAGCGTACCTATGTAGTGGCTGGTCATTCATACGCTCCATATTTGCTGAATATTTGTAGCAAAATTTTGGCATGGAAACGCAAAGAATACGAGCTATGGTGCAAATTCCTGTGCATTCACTGTTGTTGGTTGTTAGCTGTTGGGTTCCAGACAACCAACAACCAACAACCAACAATCAGCAACAACCTATAGTCCAGTTCCTTTATCAGTTAAAAATGGATGAATGACCACTCACTATGTAAACTTTTTACTATGGGTTTTCATTTCATTGAAGGACGGAAAATGGCATGATACATGGAACTTTAACTTGAAAAATTAAAGTGTTTCCTTCTATATATGCAAAACTTGAATATTTAAATTGAAATAAAAATTAATAACGGATATATTAAATATGATTTAAAGAATATATAACAGGAGGGGTCTCATGTATAAGAAACTGATGAAAACAATGACATTGGCGGTAGCGGCAAGTGCTGTGGTATTGGCAGCTGGTTGTGGCGATCGGTCAGCCCAAAGCAGCACGGGAAAACAGAAAATCACTGTGGCGGTGGAAGCATCTTATGCGCCTTTTGAATACAAAGATGAGCATCAGCATATTATTGGATTTGATGTGGATCTCATGAAGGCTGTGGCAGAAAAAATGAACGCAGAACCGGAATTCCACAATATGCCTTTTGATGATATTTTCCCAGCTGTAGGGGAAAAGAAAATCAATTTGGGCATTTCTGCCATTGGAAAAACAGAACGGAGAAGTCAGTATGTCTCTTTCAGTGATCCTTACTATAGTTTAGGGTCCTATGTAATCATTACCCGTCCTAGCAGCGATATCCATGGGGTAGAAGATTTGAAAGGGAAAAAGGTGGTGGTAGAAAAAGGAACCACCAATGAAGATAAGGCACAGACCGTAGGTGCTTCTAAAATCGTGACATCCGATTCTTATGAAGTGGTATTTCGCACCGTAGAAAAAGGCCAGGCAGATGCAGCTATTGTGGACGAACCAGGAGCTAAATACTATTTGGAACATAAAGGTGGTCAGCTTATTATGGCTGGCAATATTCCGACCGATGAACAATTTGTAATTATCATGGCCAAAGATGATAAAAAAATGCAGCAAAAAGTGAATGCTGCATTGAAACAGGTCATGGACGATGGTACCTATGATAAATTATCGCAGAAATGGTTCTTCCATAAAGCAAAAGAGGAACAGAGACAATAGCGCCTAAGGATTACCATTGATTCTCAAGATTTTCACTGCCCTCGTTTAAGGGGAGGTGAAAATCTTGAGAATTTTTTGCATTTGAGAAGAACTCTTGTAAACATAAATGCCTCACCTTGGACATATTATTTTACATGGATGAAATGTATCATTTATAGCACTTCGTGGTCTCCACCCTTTGCTATTATTAAAATGGAATTGGCACCATGGGTTTAAGGTTTATATTCCGAGTCCATCAGAAGCAAATGACAGGCTTTGAAAGTGTTATGGGTTTAGGGTTTACATGCAAGAATACAACCCCAACCCCCAAAACCCTTACTCTTTAAACCTTTGCCAGAAAGAATTTCACTTAAAGTGAGTTAACGAGCAACCAGATGTAGTCCCCATTTCTATTTTCCTAATAAAAAGGCGAAAGCCACTTATTTCTAACGACTTGTTACTCGTTCTTCTATACCTTTCATTCGGTTGACAGCAGAAATGAAGGCTTTCACAGAAGCGGTAATGGTATCTCTATCTACGCCAACACCCCAGGTGGTATGACCGGTATCATCGGTGAGGCCAAAGTAAGCAATGCCTCGGGAGGAAGGATCACGATCCAGGTCGTGTTCTTCATAAATCAGATGGGTGACTTTGATACCATAAGTTTCGCACAGGGCACGACTGATGGCATCCAATTGGCCTTTGCCTTGGGCTGCGATTTTCTTTTCCCTGCCCATTACATCTAAGGTGACACATCCCTTCCAGGTGTCCTTTTCTTTTCTGAAGTGGAAATCGACTAGGCGGATAGGACTTTCCTCATTAACGTAGGCATCATAGAAGAGGTCGTGAATTTCTTGCGGTTCCAGTTCCTGATGTTTCTTGTCGGATACATCTTTGACAAAGTAGCCAAATTCTTCTCGCATGGCCTGTGGCAACCGGATACCATAGGCGTTTTCCAGAACATAAGCTACGCCACCTTTGCCGGATTGGCTATTGATACGAATCACATCGGCTTCATAGTGGCGGCCAATATCTTCTGGATCTAAGGGAAGGTAGGGCACATTCCAGTAATCATACATACCTTCTGCGTGATGCTTCATGCCCTTAGCGATGGCGTCCTGGTGGGAACCAGAGAAAGCAGCAAAGACCAGTTTACCAGAGTAAGGCTGACGTTCGCCTACTTTCATGCGGGTGAGCCTTTCATACATGTCTACCAGATCGTGCATGTGGGAGAAATCCAGATGGGGGTCGATACCATGGGTGTACATATTCATAGCTACGGTTACAATATCTACATTGCCAGTTCGCTCGCCGTTTCCAAAGAGGGTACCTTCTACTCGATCTGCGCCAGCCAGCATGCCCATTTCGGCGTCCGCTACGCCGCAGCCGCGGTCATTGTGAGGATGCAGGGAAAGAACTACATTGTCTCTATATTTTAGATTCTGATTCATATAAGCGATCTGCATACCGTAGACATGGGGCATAGACATTTGCACCGTGGAAGGGAGATTGATGATGGCTTTTCGGTCTGCTGTAGGTTTCCATACATCAAGTACAGCGTTGCATACATCTAAGGCATAGTCTACTTCAGTGCCGGTGAAACTTTCAGGAGAATATTCAAAACGATATTTACGGCCTGCCTGTTCCGTCAGCTCTTTCAGCATCTGGGCTCCTTCGATGGCAATTTGTTTGATTTCCTCTTTTGACTTATGAAAAACTTGTTCTCTTTGAGCTACAGAGGTGGAATTATACACATGAACGATGGCATTTTTAACGCCATCTAAGGCTTCAAAGGTCCGGCGGATGATATGTTCTCTAGCTTGGGTCAAGACTTGGACAGTTACATCATCGGGAATCATGTCTTTTTCAATCAATGTGCGGAGAAATTCATATTCTGTTTCTGAGGCGGCAGGAAATCCGATTTCAATTTCTTTGAATCCTACAGCAATGAGCTTTTTATAAAACTCCAGTTTTTCTGACAGGCTCATGGGAATGATGAGAGCTTGGTTGCCATCTCTGAGATCCACGCTGCACCAGGTGGGAGCATGGTCTACCGCATCTTTCATCATCCAACTCATGTCACAAGCAGGGGGCATAAAATATCCTTTTCTGTATTTATTGGCGTTCATCATCTTTGTGTCCTTTCGTGGAAAACAATGAGTGACGAGTCGTGAGTTATTGCGTAGCGACATACAAATGATTAAGCGCCGTTATTTTATAAATAGCATGGCTTATGCATTTTGCAGCGCGTTCTTACATGACTCATTGCGGATTTCTCGTGACTCATTGACAAAAAGCCTCTTTCATCTTTTTTAGAGACGAAAGAGGCTTTTCCGCGGTACCACTCTGATTCACCGATTGCCGGTGCGCTTTGGTAGATAGATTGTATGAAGAAGGGCATCTATGGAGAAATTTGGTAATAAATTTTTAGTAGCTTGCGATTCGGAATTCTTGCCTGTTTTCCAATCATAAGCGACTAGGCCCTAATTTCCTGTTTACCAGTGATTTGGTAAACAAAAAAGCCCTTCGTCAAGAGACGAAAGGCTTAGCCTGCGTGTTACCACTCTTATTTCTACCTTATTTCTAAGATAGACACTCATTAGATACTATCATATCTCCCTGTCTAGTAACGGCCAGGCCCCGGCTCTACCTACTTGATTCAGTGAGCTACTCAGAGATGAGTTCATTTCCATCGTTCCATCACTTTCCACCATCCAGTGACTCTCTAGGCTCCCTAAGGAAATTACTATTTCTCGTCCATGCATTTTTTATGTTTTGTTGAATGGTATGATACCATGGATTTTTAGATTTGTCTAGAGGGCAGTGAGAAGTTAGAAGTGGCGGCATCACATCATTTAGAGACGCAGCATTTTGGGGAAATAGGGGTTTGTGTATCTAGGCCTTGGAAAGTAGGAAACCTCAGATGTCCCTAACCACTCAATCTTTTTGCCATAGAAAAAAAGGGTTATAACAGATGATGATACTTATGGTAAGTCCATCACCTGCTATAACCCTTCATCACCTTGTTCCAGGTCTTATTCGTGTTATGTTAGAAATAGGAAATCAGAAGAATGATGACCTTTATAAAGTAGCGGCACTTCCAAATGATAGCGGCGCGTTGTCTTCATTCTGTATTTTTCTTTCCATCCTATGAATTAAAATGCTGGTACCAGACCGTCGCTGAAGTTGTCGTTGATGTATTTCTTTACATCTTCACTCTGGAAGATCTTGACGAATTTCTTGTAAGTCGGATTATCTTTGTCCTGTTCTCTAGCAGCGATGATATTTACATATGGAGAAGTGTTGTCTTCTGTAGCCAGAGCAGTCTTGGTGTCCAGGTTAGCCGATTTTGCATAGCCTGCATTGATGACAGAAATATCTACATCATCCAAAGAACGTGGGAGCTGCGGAGCTTCCAATTCAATGATCTGCAGATTCTTTGGATTTTCTGCGATATCATTGATTGTAGCTTTGGTGGGATCAGTTCCTTCTTTCAGTTTCAAGAGGCCCTTGCGGTCCAAGAGAAGCAGAGCACGTCCGCCGTTGGAAGGATCGTTTGGAATGGATACCTTAGCGCCATCTTTTACATCTTTCAGGTCCTTAATCTTGTTGGAATAGATGCGAAGAGGTGCCAGATAGGTATTTCCGATAGAAACCAAATGAGTACCGTTCTTTTCATTGAAAGCGTCCAGGAATGGACCATGCTGGTGAGAATTGAGGTCGATATCGCCAGCAGCCAGAGCAGAGTCTGGAGCCACGTAGTCACCGAAAATTTTCAGATTGACTTTGAGTCCTTCTTTTTCTGCTTTCTTTGCGACAAATTCCATGACCTGTTCAGAGTAGCCTGCTGTGATGCCTACGGTGATTTCGTTCTTTTCTGCTGGTGCTTTGGCTTCCTGTTTGTCATTGCCGCAACCAGCAAAGGTACCTGCAGCCAGAAGAGCTGCGAGAGACAGTGCGAGTGTTTTTTTGAATCTCATAATCATTTCCTCCTTAATAGGTGACCAGTGACTGGTGACTAGTCGTTGGTAATAAAGGTTGGCGTGGTTATTAGCTAAGAATGGTATCCAATCCTTAGCTACTAAAAAAGAAAATAAAAAAATCTCCTCCCAATAAAGGGACGAGATATTCGTGTTACCACCCAATTTTGTATAGAAATCACTTTCTATACCTCATAAGGTACGCCAGCCCAAAGACTTTGATACCTTGATCTCTATAACGGGAGCTCCCGGGCTGCTTAATCATTCAGCAAACCAGACTCAGAGGCCATCTTCCATAAATTCTTCTGCACTTCCTCTCACCATATAGAAGCTCTCTTTGGCAGATTCTTTTATGTACTCTTCTCTTCTTCGTCTCTGTGAAGTTGAACATACTATACACTTTTGAAGAATATAAGTCAAGACTATTTTTGCAAAATCCTATGTACCTATGCAGTAGAGGATACGCATGATTGGTTTCTAAAAAAATCTCTTGACGAATTGGCTTAGTAGCGTTATTATATTTGCATATTCAGAAATGAAAAACAATTGCATTATGATTTGACAAAGACGTCTGATTGCGAAATGGTTTCGTGTCAGGCTTTTTCTTTTGGACAAGGACGCCCAGGTTAATACAACCTAGGCGTTTTCTCTTTTGGTCAGGTAGCTGGTGACTAGTAGAAATATTGATAGCCTCGGAGTTACTAGGCTACCAATTCACCTAAGCGAAAGTGGTATCAGAGAGAAGAAGAAAAGGCCTCTACGAGAATTCCTATCAGACGTTTTTATATGTAAGTTGTTAGTTGTTTAACATAGGTGAATCTGCTAGCAATTCACCATATTTCTAACAACAAACAACCATCAACAATTTTTAGAAGGGATCTGGTTTATTATGAAAAAAATGGAAGCGGTCTTTAGAAAATGGCCCGTCTTGGCGGCTGCCCTATGCAGTCCGACTATGGTTATGGCAGCAGAACCGGAAGGAAGATATTCTTCTGTGGATACGATCTGGGTGATGCTCGGAGCTATTCTGGTATACTTCATGCAGCCTGGGTTTGCCATGGTGGAAACCGGCCTTACTCGTGCCAAGAATGCAGGCAACATTGTTATGAAGAACTTTATGGATTTTGCTTTAGGCACGATTATGTTTTGGATTTTCGGCTTCGGCCTTATGTTTGGTACCGACATCGGCGGTATCATCGGTACGCCTGATTTCTTCGTTCAGAATTTCCAGGTCCCCGACAACGCAGGATATACTCCTCTAGCGTACCTTTTCTTCCAGACAGTGTTCTGTGCCACAGCAGCCACTATCGTTTCTGGTGCTATGGCAGAACGTACGAAATTTTCTGCTTACTGTGTGTACTCCATTTTGATTTCTCTTTTGATTTATCCTGTATCTGGTCACTGGATTTGGGGTGGCGGCTGGCTTTCTGAATTGGGATTCCATGATTTTGCTGGTTCTACTTGCGTTCATATGGTAGGTGGCGTGTGCGCCTTTGTAGGAGCTTGGCTCTTAGGACCAAGAATTGGAAAATACAACAAAGACGGCAGTGTCAACGCCATTCCTGGTCACTCCATTACCTTGGCATGCCTCGGTATGTTCATCCTCTGGATGGGTTGGTTCGGATTTAACGGTGGCTCCACCGTATCTGTCACCGGCGATGCAAACATCGAAGCAGTTGGTCATATCATGATTACCACCAACATGGCTGCCGCTGCTGCCGCTGTGACCACCATGTTCTTCACCTGGGCTCGTTACGGCAAGCCGGATGTTTCCATGACATTGAACGGTGGCCTCGCTGGTCTGGTGGCTATCACCGCTGGTTGCGATGTAGTTACTATTCCTGGTTCTTTCGTGATTGGTGTGATTTCTGGTTTCTTCATTGTTCTGGCTGTTGAATTTGTGGATCAGAAGATGAAAATCGACGATCCAGTCGGTGCTATCGCTGCTCACGGCGGCTGCGGTGCCCTGGGTACTCTCCTGACCGGCCTGTTCTCCGAAAGCGATGGTCTGCTCTATACTGGCGACGCTCATTTCTTCCTGATTCAGCTCCTCGGTGTAGTTACCGTTGCAATTTATGTATTCGTTGTGATTAACATTGTATTCCGTGCCATCCGTGCCACCATTGGTCTCCGCGTGACCAAAGAAGAAGAAATCAATGGTCTCGACTTTGAAGAACACGGCCTCACCTCTGCCTATGCAGATTTCATGATGGTACCAGATACCGCAGCCAAAGCCATCGAAGCTGGTAAAGCACCGAAGGATGCAGTAGAAATTCCAGTAGAAACAAAAGATGTGAAAGATATCCCAGAAAAAGTACTACCGAAGGAACTTCCTGTTGATGGGCATAGACTCTATTGTGTCACCATCATTACTTCTGATAAACGATTTGAAATTTTGAAAGCTGCGATGGAAGCGATTGGTATTACCGGCATGACAGTGACCAAAGCATTGGGTTATGGTCTTGAAAAAGGACAGACCCAGATGTACCGTGGCGCAGCGGTATCGGCAAAATTGCTTCCTAAAGTTCGTATCGACATCGTAGTATCTAAGATCTCTCCAAGAACAGTGATTGAAGTGGCCAAACGGGCTCTTTATACAGGCAAATATGGAGATGGCAAGGTCTTTGTTTCTACCATCGATAATGCGGTAAAGATTCGTACCGGGGAAGAAGGCT
Organism: Dialister sp. UBA6422; assembly: GCA_002439665.1. Classification (GTDB taxonomy): domain Bacteria; phylum Bacillota; class Negativicutes; order Veillonellales; family Dialisteraceae; genus Dialister. The sequence continues at coordinate 19,370 of DJPC01000120.1, read as the reverse complement.
ACGATGCCCTTCAGGATTATCCGATTGAAGAAGATAAAAAATAATCGTTGGTTATAGAAATAGAAAAGCCCTTTCTGCATTAGAAACATGTGGAAAGGGCTTTTTGTGATCATGACAGGGTGGAAAAAGAGTATACTCATTCTATATTTTCCAAAGAGAATTCCCTGTTCACATAGTTGTTCACAGTTATTCACAAAATATTGAATAACTCTATTTGAGAATTCAAAATAACGATAGAAAGGGCATTTTCCTTCCTGTCCACTGGAGATACACACAGTTTTTTGTGAATATCTGTGAACAACGTGAAATATATAGTAGATTAGATTTCTAAAAATGCTGTATTTACAGGGATATTCACTTTCTGCTCAGTTATACACAGTTGTGGATTCTGTGAATTGTCTTTTCACAGGGGATCAATGAAAATGAAAAAATGAAGAAAACAATCGGTCAAGAAGTAGTAAAGAAAATCAAATAACGAGAAAAAGGTAGAAATCATAGGGAAAATACAATAAAGATATAAGAATGGAGTGTCTACTGACAGTGGACACTCCATAGAAAAGAAGATATAAAATTTTATGATTACATAAAAAAGGTGATTTTTGTTAAGTATATACTTATTAGACGATGGATAGGAAGGGACGGCCAATGAAGCAGAGCTTACCCGTGACTGGAATGGTACACCTGATTTCTTCATGACTCCTTTATGCGTCTATCAGCACTCTTCATTTATGAAGAATATAACCATTTTATCTATGGCGCAGGGTATCCAGTAAAGATTGGCACCCCAGAAGGATATCGTTATAGGTGGTTTCAAAATTTCCTGTATACCAAGGGTCTGCCACTTCTCTATGCATACCAGCCCAGTCCAGAAGGAGAGATACTTTCTTTTGTGGATCTCCATGGGTCAAATAGGAGAGGTCTTCTATGTTTTCTTTGTCCATGCCAATGATGTACTGGTTATTTGCATAATCCTTATCTGTAAAAAGGCGCGCTTTCCTAGGTGAAAAGGGAATGCCTTTTTGGGATAGCATCCGCTTGGCTGGCGGATACATGTCATGTCCTATTTCTTCTGTAGTGGCTGCTACAGAGGTAATACAAAATGCAGATGAAAGGCCAGCTCTTTTGACCAAATCTTTCATGATATATTCAGCCATAGGGGAACGGCAAATATTGCCGTGACAAACAAACAGAATGGTGATGGGTGCATGGGTTGGTGAGTTCATTAGAAGAGAGTCTCCTTTCCAAAAAATCTGTATAGAGCCATAGGGGGATGTAAAAGCGAAGAGAAGATGGTGGGAAGGATCCTACTTAGAGATAGAATCTTTTCCTTGCTCCCATCGGAGCAGCGCCGCTTTCCTTTGAAGTCCACCGGCATAGCCGGTGAGGTTTCCATTTTTACCGACCACGCGATGACAAGGAATCATAAGAGAAATGGGATTGTGACCGACGGCACCGCCAATGGCTTGGGCAGACATATGAGAGATTCCTCTTTCTTTGGCTATCTTTTTGGCGATATCTCCATAAGTGATTGTTTTCCCATAGGGAATGGTGAGCAATATATCAAATACCTGCTTTCTGAAAGGAGTGGAGTCATAATTAAGAGGCGGAAGGAAATCTGGCTCTTTTCCAGAAAAATAAATGGTTAGCCAGCGCTTGGCTTCATGAAAGATGGGAAGATCTTTTGCTGTGGCATCCTTAGGAAGTCCATGGCCAAAATAAGTTTGTCCATCAAACCAAAGTCCCGTCAACACTTTGCCATCACTGGCTAAGGTGATGGGCCCTAAAGGGGATGTGTAAGAAGTTGTATAAATCATAAGAATCTCCTTTCTAGTTGTAATTTGTAAATCCATATATGATATATCATATCAGACCCTGTGTGAGAATGGTTGATAGTTATTAGTTGATGGTTGTTAGTTGTTTGGGGTACTCACCAGGACCTTTTGTGGCAACTTGCCAAGACGAAAGGATTATTGGTTTGGGGTTTAAACCATACCCCCTAAACCAATATCTCTATGCCTTTGTGCGGATTGAAGAGAAAGAACTTGGAGAATAAACCCAAACAACAAACAACTTGCAACAAACAACAAATTCATAGATATGATTTCGAGGGGCTGATGCAATATTCATATATGGAAGGAATTGTTGATGGTCCTTAGTTGTTGGTTGTTTGGATTGCCTGCTGGGACCTTTTGTGGCAACCTGCCACGACGACAGGATTATTGGTTTAAGATTTGAGATTTGGGGTGTTAAAACCTTAAACCCTAAACCTTACAGCCAAAGGAGTGATGACAGATAAGCGGAAAGCATACCAAATATCGCTAGGAGTCTAGAAGATGCGTGGTGACGCCTTCTGGGCTAGCAGGGCATATAGCATTAGGTGTACAGTACACGGTAGACAGTATACAGTTAACTGTTAACCAAATCCCATTACCATGGTAATGATTCATTTTCTTGTGAGAATCAACCTCTCTACTTTCCATGGGAAGTAGAATTGCCTTAACGGGAATGGAATAAGAAATAGAAAGGCACATCTTCTTTGATAAGAGGGGTGTGCTTTTTGTGCGCTTTTGCTGATTTTCTATAAGTCAATTATTTTCATGGTTTATATTTCTATAGATCTTGTTATGATTAAGTATTTATTATGCGAAAAGATTTATCACAAAAAGTCATTTTTCCCCTTTACAAATGAAAGGCCAAAGCGTATACTACTATCAACTTCAATTTTTGAATAAAGACAAGGAACGGAAGCAAGTGAATCAGCTTTCTTGCAGAGAGCTGCCGTATGGTGAAAGGCAGTAGGAGGTTCTCACGAAGTCGTCCGGAAGTCCTGTATCTGAAATGAGTAGGATATGGCGTTTGGCACCGTTACAAAGCCACTGAGTATAGTGCGAGGTGGTACCGCGTAGAAGGTTTACGCCCTGGTTGTTTTTTAACAATCAGGGCGTTTTTGCGTAGTATGACCTACCTGGAAAATGATGAATCCTGTGTGCGCAGCAGAAGACATCCTATCTTTCCAATGAAAATGCCTCCATAGGTGTGGTGTTTTCCGCAGTTCATTTATTCAAAAGTTTAATAAAGGGATAAATTTAGTAGGATATGTAGGAGGAATAATTATGATGTTTAAGAAAAGTGCAAAAATGGCAGCCGCAGGTTTCGCAGTATTGGCAATGGCAGGGCTCATGACTGGTTGCGGAATGTCTTCTGGTGGTGATCAAAAAGCTGCTGGCAATGGGCAGAAAGTAGAACTGAAGCTGGCTTATCAGCTCCCTGCGGATCATCATCTCTCTAAGAGCGTAGAAAAATTTGCTAAGGAAGTCAATGAACGTTCCAAAGGTTCCATTGATGTCAAAGTATATCCAGCTGGTCAGCTTTATAATGATCAGAATATGAATGATGCACTTATGAGCGGCGGCTTGGATATTGGCCTCAATTCTGCAGCACGTTGGTCCATGGCAGTACCGGCTCTGAAAGTGCTGGATCTCCCATTTGTACTTCCAACCATTGAAGCGGCAGATAATGCGCTGGATGGTGATTTAGGCAAAACTCTTACCACAGAATTGGAAAAGAAAAATGTACATCCACTGATTTGGGCTGACTATGGCTACGTACAATTCTGCAACAATGCCAAGAAGATTGAAAAACCGGAAGATTTCCAGGGACTTAAGATTCGTTCTTATTCTGAAACTTCTGCTGATATCATCCAGGCACTGGGTGCATCTCCGACAACTATGAGTTCTTCTGAAGTGTACATGGCTATTAAGAATGGTACCATTGATGGTCAGTCCTCCGGTCAGACAGCAATTCTTTCTCGTAAGATTTACGAAGTTTGCAAATATTTCACCACCACCAACCATTCTTATGTAGGATACGTATTGGCCATCAATGACAATTCCTGGAAAAAACTGTCTCCAGACCAGCAGAAGATTGTAAATGATGTAGCCAAAGAAATTCGTGATGAAATTCGCAAAGAAACCAAATCTGAAGATGAACGTTGTCTGAAAGAATTGGCTGCTAAGGGCATGGATGTATACACCATTCCTAAGGATGAAATCCATCTGTGGCAGGATGCTACCGCTCCTGTTGTTGCTAAGTTTGAAGAAGAACAGGGTGATTTAGGGAAACAGTTGGTAGAAGACTGCAGAAAAGCGACTGAAGCTACACAGAAATAATTTCATTTTTTCATTCACTTTAAGTCATATATTATGAGAGTAATAAAGAAATGAGGAGTGTTGGGGTGCTAGCATGGTCCATATAGTCACATAGAGTTTGTATCATGACAAACTTTGTAGTGCTATAGGATTGGTACGCCATCACCTTCCATTTTCATTATCTCATTTATCTACAAAGGAGGGCTGTCTCTTGCGTTCTGTATATTATATGTATAACCGGATTCTGGGTTATCTTACCAGTGGGGCTGCGGCAATTGCCGGACTAGCTATTTTAGCGACAGCCTTCATCATCTGCTATGAAATTTTTGCTCGTAGCGTACTCCATAGTCCTACTGTGTGGGCCATGGAAATTTCCACCTATCTATTGATCTTAGCTGGGTTCTTTGGAATGTCTTATACCATGAGAACTAATGGTCATATTTGTGTTGATTTCTTGTATTCTAGATTTTCTAAAAACGTAAGACGAGTACTGGATATCATTACTTCGCTTTTATCTCTGTTTGCTATTTATGTATGCATGACAGAATCCACCAATTACATGCTTATGAGTCTTGCGATGGGCGTTGTTTCTCCTTCCTTGCTTCGTGTGCCTTTGTGGATTCCGCAGCTTTTTATGGTAATTGGTTTTGTATTGCTGTTTTTGGAAATCATTGATCATTTCTTAGGTGATTTCTTTGATGATGAAAAGGAGGAAAAATAATGGTACTCATTGGATTTGCCTTACTTATTATTGTCCTCCTGATTATCGGGATGCCAGTGGCGTTCACTTTAACTATTGCTGGGATTTTAGGTATTATCCAGTTTGTGGATATGTCTACTTTGTCTCAGGTGCCGGTGATTGCCTATAAAACATTGGATTCCTATGTGCTGACCTCAGTTCCTCTCTACATTTTGATGAGTCAGGTCATGCTGACTGGTAAAGTCGGAAGCGGTCTTTTTGAACTGGGAAGTAAATGGATGGGTCATTTGCCAGGCGGCCTCGGGATTGCCACCATTTTTGCTTGTGCTATTTTTGCAGCCATTTCCGGTTCTTCTGTAGCTACCGCTGTTACTATCGGTGCTATGGCTATCCCAGAAATGCTGAAACGTGGATACGATAGAAGACTTGTCGTAGGCTCTGTGGCTGCTGGCGGTACATTGGGGATTTTGATCCCGCCGTCTATTCCTATGATTCTTTATGGTACTATCACTGATGAATCTGTAGGAAAGCTCTTCATGTCTGGTGTTGTACCGGGTACTCTTTTGACTGCACTTTTTGTTCTCTATATTGTAGTATCTTCCTGGAACAAACCAAGAGAAAAGAAAGCCACTATGGCAGAAAAAATGAAATCCCTTCGTGAAAACATTTGGGGACTTCTACTTCCTATCATTATCATTGGTGGTATTTATACTGGCGTATTTACACCAACCGAAGCAGCTGCAGTAGGTACCGTATATGCCCTTATTATTACATTCTTTGTCTATCGTAGTGTGACATTGGCTGATATGCCAGCTATTCTTCGCTCTACCATTAAGACCTCTTGTATGATCTTTGCTATCATGGTAGGTGCTATGCTTTTCGGTTACATTCTGACCGTTCTTCAGGTACCACAGGCGTTGATGTCTATCGTCACCGATGGCGGATTCAACAAATGGATTGTTCTTATTGGCATCAATATCGTTCTGCTCCTTCTGGGCTGTGTACTGGAAACAGTTTCCATCATTCTTATCACACTGCCTATGCTGTACCCGATTATCAAGGCCCTGGGCTTTGATCCCATCTGGTTCAACGTAGTCATGCTGATCAATATGGAACTGGCTCTCATTACCCCACCGGTAGGAATGAACCTGTTTGTTATCAAAGGCATTAGCGAAGACAGCTCTATTCAGGACATCATCGCTGGCTCTATGCCTTTTGCTTTGATTATGGTCGCAGAAATCGCATTGCTTTGCTTTGTCCCTGAAATTGCTACCTGGCTTCCAGCTGTATTGAAATAATACATGAGATATACAAAAGGTAGCTAACCTAAGAATCGGCATCTAGTGTTTGACTTACGCTGGATGCTGATTTTTTATTTCCTTGTGATGGTCACTGAATCGTACAAAAGAAGGTGTGACAAAATAGGTTTATATTTTGTCACACCTTCTTTTGTATGAATTTGGCTTGTTTAGAGACAAGATGAAGTACATGGCAATTGGGATGAAATATGATTTTTCTGTTCTTTACTTTGTACATAAGGGGTCCTATAATAAAATAATTATAAATTCCTGAATTCATATATTTACTATAGGATGATTATTCTGATAAAAAAGACATTATTTTTATACTTATATATTAGCTACTATATATCACAAAGATAAAGAAAAGGCGCATCTAAAGAGATAAGGCACATTAGGGGATATAAAAGTGTATTTCTCTTTGAAGGATTGATATGTTATACGATCCTTATTCTTTATGGGGAAGTAGTACCAAAATGGGGGCATGGGAAGATGAGAATCTCGAGAAAAGAGGCACGGCAAAAATATGATAAGGTCATCATTATAACCGCCGTACTTATTATTTTGGCCTTGGGAATACAGCTTGGTATTTTGAACCAGATTCATAAGAACAATGATGAGAAGGCGTCTGTCTTATTGCTGGACCGTATCATCGATGTGCTGGATGATAATCAAGAAGAAGAACGGGTACTTACGGAAACTTTGAAAGAAGAATACATAGACCGTGCTAAAGTGGTTTCCTATATCATCGATACCAAGCCGGGTATAGAAAATGAGTGGCGTGAACTTCAAAAAATAGCCCAGCTGACAGCTGTAGACGAGATCCATCTTTTTACTCCTCAAGGTGTTATCTACGGCGGTACCTATCCTCCTTATTATGGACATAGTTTGGATTCTGGTGAGCAAATGGCATTTTTTAAGCCCATGCTTACAGATACCTCCTTATCTCTTTGCCAAGATATGATGCCCAATACATCTCTTCATAAAAAAATGATGTATGCCATGGTGTGGAACGAAAAGAAAACCCATATGGTGGAAGTGGGGATCAATCCTGTCAGGCTTCTTCGAGAAATGAATCGGAATTCATTGTCTGAAGTGGTGAGCCGCATACCTACCTATGAAGGACTTAAGGTATTCATAGCTGATAAGGATACAGGAGAAATCTATGGAGCTACTGATACCTCTAAAATTGGAAAGAAATTAGATGATATTGGTATTGTTAGGCAGAAGACAAATAGTATCAATCCCCACGGTCTGGTTGATATAGATGGGGAAGAATATCATGCCACCTTTAAATTTAGCGGGCCTTATACCATTGGTGTCACCTGGTCTACCGCATTGGCTTGGAAGAGCAATCTCACCGCACTGGGGCTCGTAGCCGGTTACCTTTTGCTAGCTGCTTTGATCATTATGTACATGGTGATGAAAGTTTTAAAAACTGGAAAAGAGCGGGATTCCCAATTTGGCATCATGGTATCCATGTCTCGTATCTATCGCAGTATGGACTTGGTTAACATAGAAAGTGATACCTATATCAACTATTCCAGTCATATAAAATTACCGAGAAAACGAAAAGTCCATGAAAATGCAAAGGCACATTTGGATTCCTATATGAAACAAAGGACAGATCCAGAAGATTGGGAAAAGGTGCAGCATTTTATTGATTTTGATACCCTTCCTAAGAGACTAGAGGATCATAAAATTATATCCATGGATTATATGTCTAAGGACTATAAATGGTTCCGCGCTTCTTTCATTGTGATTTACCGGACAGAAACAGGCATGCCACAGACATTACTTTTCACTACACGAGATATTGATGAAAATAAACGGTGGGAAGAAAAACTACTCTATACGTCTCATACGGATGAACTGACCCAATGCTTTAATAGAAGAGCTTACATCAAAGATAGTCAGCTTGCGTGGAGTAGGAATCAACCTTTTACTCTTATTTCTATGGATGTAAATGGACTGAAACCGGTGAATGACCACCTAGGTCATGCGGCAGGGGATGAACTGATCCAAGGAGCTGCTTCCTGTATGCAACAATGTTTTGGTGCGTATGGTAACATCTACCGTGTGGGAGGCGATGAATTTATGGCTTTACTTACCGCTCCTGACGTTCCTTTGGGGAAGATGGAAAAAGGTTTCAAGGAAGTCCTATCTGCCTGGTCGGGAGACATGGTAAAAAACATGAGTGTATCTGCAGGTTATGTATCTAGTGGTGAAAAACATTGGAGTTCCCTGGAAGAAATGGAACGCGAAGCAGATAACCGGATGTATGAGGATAAAAAGACATATTATATCAAGCCTGAACATGATAGGCGAAAGTAGATAGAAATTTGGGGAATGCAATAAGGGATAACTAAAATTAGTTATAGAAAATGTCTATATACCCAGTAAAGAAAACGTGAAGCTATCCGATAAAATAGGCATCTATTGGATTGTATGCGAACCAATGGAGTGACTTTTAGAAAGTTTCAATATGATTTATAATATAGAAAGAAATTATTTCATTTGTTACAAAAAGTAGTCATAATGACTCGTAAGGAGGCGGATATAGTGAAATGGAAAGCGGCGCTGCTTCTTTTTCTGGCTGTTGGGCTTCCATGGACTATGGAAGCCTTTGAAAATCAAATAGAGACGTCTTCCTTTTGGCAAGAAATTCATACAGTAAACCATGTGACTTCCCGTGGGGAGAGCGGAAGTAATGAATCTACGTTGTATTTTAATGATGGTTTTGGAAGATTGGTAGAGTTTCATATGACCACTGATGGGCATTTCATGACTGTTACCATAAGGCAGAATATGAATATTGTGTGGAAGGAGAAAGAAGAGGTTTCTCATCCCCGATTTTCTGTCGTTCGCAGGGAAGAGTTAGGGCAGGTATATTTTTTAGTTACCATGGGGGATAAGAGGTACAAGGGCTATACAAATGCAAAGGATGTATGGTCTATGGAAGAATTGAACACCTATGACTTAGATGAAGAGATATGACAAGCACTAGACTGACTTATAACATTTTTTTTACTAAAAAATAAAAGTTTCATCAAATTATAATTTTAACATATTACTTTTCTTAGGATGTATAGTGTATAATAGAAGTAACAAAGTATGGGTGCGTTTTTTATTGTGATGCGGGGCAGGCATGAAAGGCGGAAAGCTAAAATAGCTAGGTGAATAGTATGAGAAAACAGATTCATTTAAAACCAGATGACTTAAAGAAGAGCGATAAACTGGGATTGACTTACAATTTAGGGCAGGCGCATAAAAGAATGCTCCTGAAGCAGTCCGGGATTATGAAGAAATTTGGATTGACTGCTCGCCAGTCCCTCATTATTGCATATTTATCTACCCATAAGAAGGATGTAGTCACCCAGAAAACTTTGGAAGAACATTTACATCTTACCAATCCGACCATTACTGTGATGATTAAATCCATGATCGACAAAGGACTCATTCACAAAGAAAGAGTGCCGGAAGATGCTAGAAAATATCGCCTCTTCTTGACAGAAAAGGCAAAGCAGGTAGAACAGGCTAGCCGCCAGGCAGCCAAAGATTTGGATAAAACTTTCTATGAAGGGGTGTCGGAAAGTGATATGCAAGTCTTCAAGGGCGTCCTTGGTCAGATTATGAAAAATTTGGATATGATTTAAGCCTAAGAAGGGGCATGTGACAATGGAGTTCACATGCCCTTTTTTTATATAGTGATGAGTGATAATAGGGACGTACAACTTATAAAGCCATAAAGTGCTGTCATGTATTATAAAAGTGATTATTCTGCTTATTATCATCTCATTACATGCGGATTTCCTCGCTTATCTTACCAAAAGGAGAAAAGGGTTATATAGGTTATGAAATTTACGGTACGCAATTGACTCTATATAACCCTTTTAAGATTGCGGGAAGTCCTGCTTGTGCTATGTTAAAATAAAGAATATGGCAGGATTATAACCTTTTTATCATTTGTAGTGCTTCTTTATTATTTGCGCGACACTACCATGTATCACTCCTCATTTCTAACTTCTAATTATTTCGCTGTGTGCATATCTATTTGAAAGGAAAACCTATGAGTAAGCCTATTGTTGCTGTGACAGCAGATACTTTACTGGCTGATATGAAACCTATCAATCAGAAACTGGCAGACTATGCACCTCGGCCTCTTTTGAATGCTTTGGGCAAGGTAGGACTGCTTCCCATTGTGATTGCTTACGATGACTATGCCAGTCCAGAAGAATTTATAGATTCCTTTGATGCACTGGTCATTCCGGGTGGCCCAAATCCGACCCCTCGCTTTTATGGAGAAGAACCACTTTGGTGCATTGGTCCTACTTATGAAAAAAGGGATCTTTTTGAAATTCCTTTGATTCAAGCCACCATACAAGCAGGAAAACCCATTTTAGGGATTTGCCGAGGATTACAAATAGTCAATGTGGCATTAGGGGGAACGCTGTGGCAGGACATTTCCACCCAAAATCCAAAAGCCACCATTCAGCATATGCAAAAAGCCCCTGGCTATGTGCCTACTCACTATGTGGAGATTGATCCAAAGAGTCATCTCTATGATGTGCTAGGAAAAGGACTTTATGTCAATTCCCGTCATAAGGAAGCCATTAAAAAATTAGCACCTGCTCTTCGTGTGTCAGCCCAAAGTAAGGACGGCATCATAGAAGCGGTGGAGTCCGTAGATACTGACTTGGTCACTTGCGTGCAGTGGCATCCAGAAAATATGGAAAAAGGCATGGAACGACTGTTTCGGTATTTTGCTGAGCAAGTGAAGCGGTATAAAAATAATAAAGAATAAACTGTGACTCGTATCTATATATTGCACAAGAAAAAGCAGCCTTAAGGCTGCTTTTTCTTGTGAGAGTGTAAAAATAAAAGGAGATAAAGGAGTGGACTTTCTGCTTGGGGAAAAGCAGAAGCCATTATTGTGAGGACAGAAGGAAATCCGTACATTTCATTCTGCCTTCAAAAATAGTATATCATATGTAAATGATTTTGAAAACCCATTTCAATTATAATTGCGTAAATTTTTTCCTTTTGGCTCAGCCATTCAATGAAGCAATCCCAATCCTTACTCTCTAGTGACTAGCTACCAGTTGTCACTTGTGCTACAATATCATTGAATTGTTGTCTTTCTAGGAGGTGTTACGTTGTTCGCCTATGCGTTCACGTTTTTGGTGGCGTTGGTGGTAACATTTGTACTGACGCCAGTAGTGAAAAACTTGGCCATCAAAATTGGGGCCGTAGACAAACCGGATGCTAGAAAAGTGCATCATGGACTGATTCCTAGGTTGGGAGGTCTGGCCATTTATGCGGGGTTTATGGTTTCTGCCATTGCAACCATTGGGTTCACCTATGATATGGTAGGAATTATGCTAGGAGCCACTTTTTTAATCATTGTAGGTATTACCGATGATGTGGTTTCTCTTCCGCCAAAGGTTAAATTGCTGGGACAAATTATCGCGGCAGCGATTCCAGTCGTTATTTTCAATATCAATATTGAATGGGTGGATCTACCGCGGTTTGGATTTATTTTTTTGCCGGAGATTATTTCTCTTCCATTGACCATTTTTTGGATTGTTGGGTTTATCAATACAGTAAACCTTATTGATGGGCTAGATGGACTGGCTGCAGGTATTGCAACCATTGCTTCGATTGCCATCGCGCTTTTGGCTTTTCAAATGGGTCAGTGGGTGGCAGCGGCTGCCATGGTGGCTATGACTGGTGCTTGCTTGGCTTTCTTGCAGTATAATTTCAACCCAGCTAAGATTTTTATGGGAGATACCGGATCCATGTTCCTGGGATACGTCATTGCATCTATATCCGTCATGGGGTCTATGAAAACAGCAGCGGCTGCGGTACTGATTGTACCTCTTTTGGCTTTGGCTGTACCGATTACGGATACACTCCTGGCTATTGTACGCAGAAAATCTAGCGGCGTGCCTATTTTTTCACCAGATAAAAATCATCTGCATCATCGCCTGTTAGCCAAAGGGCTCAATCAAAAGCAAGTCGTGCTGATTATGTATGCCCTCACGGCGTTTTTCTCCTGCGTGGCATTGATGGTGATTCATTTGTCACTTTGGGTAGGGGTAGCCATTGTTGCTATTGCTTTAATTCTTTTCTTACTTTGGGCTAGGAAATTGGGAGTGATGAAAGAGATCGTACCTTCTCCCTATCAGCTTGCAAAAAAGAAAGAAAAAGAAAAAAAATAATGGGTTGCTGATTATTGAGGGATGCTTTTTAGCTAGAGTACTCATGGATGCAGTCATTCATATTAGATGCATGACTATTGATCAGCAAACAAGACAACAACAATGATTATCTGAGTTACAACATTTTCACCGAAGAGAGGATTGAATAATAATAATTATGATTAAAGTAATGACCATTTTCGGAACACGGCCAGAAGCCATCAAAATGGCACCGGTGGTGAAGGAACTTTTGAGGCGCCATGACATTGATACCAAAGTCTGCTTGACAGCACAGCATAGAGAAATGCTGGATCAGGTGGTGGATTTATTTCATCTTCCGGTAGATTATGATCTGGATATTATGAAGAGTGGTCAGTCACTTTATGACATTACCGCTAGAGTACTTCGCGGGTTGGAAGAGGTATTAAAAAAAGAAAAGCCTGACTATGTACTGGTTCATGGAGATACTACGACCACGTTCACTGCGGCATTGGCTGCTTTTTATCAGCAAATCAAAATCGGTCATGTAGAAGCTGGTCTTCGTACAGGAAATCTTCTTTCTCCTTTTCCAGAAGAAGCCAATCGCCAGTTAACTGGTGTTCTTTCCAATATCAATTTTGCGCCTACAGAGACGGCTCGGCAGAATTTGCTTCGTGAAAATAAGAAAGATGAGAATATCTACGTGGTAGGCAATACAGTTATTGATGCGCTCCTCTCTACAGTAAAGAAAGATTACCATTTTGACGACCCGGAAATCGAAGCCATTGAAGAACACAAAAGAGTCATTCTGGTTACGACCCATCGCCGTGAAAACCTAGGGGCACCTATGCATCAGGTATATCGAGCTCTTCGCAGGCTGGTAGAAGCTGTGCCAAATACCGAAGTGGTATTCCCGGTTCATAGAAATCCATTGGTACGAGAAGCTGTAGAAGAAGAACTAGAAGGAGTACCAGGTATTCATCTAGTAGAACCTATGGAATATGAACCATTCACTAATCTGATGGCTAGAAGCGCTATCGTGCTAACTGATTCTGGCGGAATTCAGGAAGAAGCCCCAAGTCTTGGAAAACCAGTTCTTGTTCTGCGTGATACCACCGAACGTCCAGAAGCAGTAGAAGCTGGGACAGTTAAATTGGTTGGTACTGATGAAGAAAGAATTTTTAGAACTGCTTATGAACTTTTAACAGACGAAAAAGAATATAAATCTATGGCAGAAGCGGTAAATCCTTATGGGGATGGCAAATCCGCTGAGCGTATTGTGGATACACTCCTTTATGTGGAAGGACTCAGTCATAATAAGCCTACCAAATTTATAGCAAAATAAAAAATCATATGTTATAATATAGTGGTGTATGTGGGTGCTTTGTTTTAGCGTGCCTATTTTCCACAAAATATACCATTCTAGTGAGAATCATGGAGAAGAAACACAAACAAACTGATGATGACTGGCATCCCCTGCGGAGTGTGGCTATCGCATCTGGAGCAGGTATGACCATGCTGGTATCCATTGGTGTCGGCGTATGGCTGGGATTAAAAGCTGATGAATACCTAGGAACTTATCCATGGGGCCTCATTCTACTCTCATTACTAGGGGCCATTAGTGGTCTTTGGTCAGTGATTAAACAAATTTTAGGTAAGAAATGATATGAATTTTGACTTAACTTTTCCTCATTATGCAAAACGGATCTCAAAGTACTTATGGGGGCTTTGTGTTCTGGGCACGGTGATTTTATTTGTTTGGCAAGGTTTACCTTACGGTATAGCCTGGGGATTAGGGAGCCTGTTTCATATCTTTTTTTTCCAATTTATGCTTTTTAAGTTTAATCAATGGGAAAAAAGAAAGCGCAGCGTAGAATTTATTGGACATAGGCTGGTCATATTTACTATGCTCCGGTTTATTCTAGAAATCTTTTGTTGTGTAGCTGTCATTTTCAGCCCATTTGATATCTTGGCTTTTTTAGGTGGCTTACTTACACTGCCAGTCGCCACTCTTGGGGAGCGATTGGTCGGTTTAATTAAGGAATAGATTTTTCTTGAGATCCTTGTAAGAGAGAGGGGGTGAGATTATGCATCTTCATACGGGTACACACGTTGTGGAGCAACTCTTTGGCATGTCAGTCAATATGGATACACTCTTTACTACATGGCTTACCGCCATCATCGTTTTCCTTTGCGTATTGGCTGCTACCAGAGGCAGGTCCTTGGTACCATCTGGTTGGCAAAATGTCATGGAAATGGTCATTGAAGGCCTTTGCAGCCAGTTTGAAAGTAACGTTGGGTCAAAATATCGTCAGGTCGCTACCGTCCTTTTGACATTCTTCCTCTTTATTTTCACTGCCAATCAGATTGGTCTGCTTCCGACAGAACATTTGACTGCATCTCCGACTAATGACGTAAATACTACGTTAGGTCTTGCTATTGCAAGTTCTTTGATTCTTCATTTTTACTTCATTAAAAATAAAGGATTTGGTCATTGGTTCAAACATTTTTTTGAACCATTCCCCATTTTTGCTATCATGAACCTTATCGAAGAAATCGCAAGACCAATTACATTGGCAATGCGTCTATTTGGTAATATTCTGGCTGGCGAAATTCTGTTGGAAATCCTGTACTTCATCTGCCCATGGTTTGTACCTATGATCTGGATCGGATTCTCTTTATTCGTTGGTCTGGTTCAGGCATACATTTTCACCACCCTGGCTTCTGTATACATGAAGGAAAGTGTTGACTAAGCCATAACGCCGGTGAAGCGGCACCGCCCGCTTTATAAACGGAAACGGCACCGTCCGTCCAAACGGAATCTACAGTAAGCCTGCCCTCACTGATCAAGGGGCAGTGCTAAAATTTTTACAATTCTCTAGGAGGAATTATCATTATGGATCAGACAATCGTCGCACAGTATTCCCTTATCGCAGCTGCAGTTATTGCAGGCCTTGCAGCTATTGCAGCAGCATTCTCCGACTCCAAAGCAGCTTCCAAAGCTCTGGAAGGTATGACCCGTCAGCCAGAAATGGCAGGCAAGCTGTTCACCAACATGCTCGTTGCTATCGGCCTTATCGAATCTATTCCGATTATTGCAATCGTTATCGCACTGGTACTCGTATTCGCTAACCCATTCCTGAAATAATAATTCCGAACCATAGAATTACGGAATATTAGGCTAAGGAGGGAACGAATTGGTAGAACTGAATGGTACACTGCTGATTCAGATCATCAACTTTATTATTCTCTGTGCTATTCTTGGCCATTTCTGCTACAAACCGGTATTGAAAGTACTGGATGCCCGCAAAGAACGCATTAAAAACGACCTGGATTCTGCTGCCCAGTCTAAAGAAGATGCTGCTAAGCTTAAAGCAAGCTATGAAGCAGAACTGAAAGATGCTCAGGCAAAAGCCCAGGAAATTGTGGACAAAGCAGTCAAAGAAGCCAAAGCTCAGGCGCAGGCACAGATTGATGAAGCCCATGCAGCTATCGCAAAAACAAAAGAACAGGCTACGCAACAGATTGAAAGAGAACGCAAGGATGCTCTGGAAGATCTGAAGGCACAGGTAGCAGTCCTTTCCTGTGATATTGCAGCCAAGATCATCAGCAAGAACATGACGCCGGATGCAAATGACCGGCTCATCCAAGAAAGCATCGCAAAGCTGGATGCTAAAAAAGCAGGTAAATAATCATGGATAAGAACGTAATCCTTGCAAAGAAATACGGTCGCGCCATCTATGAAATTGCTGCTGAACAAAACAGCTTGGAAAGAACAGAAGAAGATCTCCATTTGATCGCTGATGCTATTAAAGAACATGCGGATCTTAAGGAAATCCTTTTCCATCCTCTGCTTGCAAAGGATGTCAAGAAAGATACTATTAATAAATTATTTGCAGATAAGGTTCAGCCTGTAGTTCTGCAGTTCTGCTATGTCGTAATCGACAGAGACCGCATTACCGACTTCGTGCCTATGGTAGATGTATATACCAATTTGGCACACCATGGTATGGGCATTGAGGAAGCAGTAGTTACATCTGCTCTTCCCTTGACCAAATCCCAGGTAGAAGCATTGAAAGCGAAACTCTCTCAAATGACAGGGAAGAAAATTCTCATGAAGCAGAAAGTGGACTCGGCGCTGATTGGCGGCTTCACCGTTCAAGTGGGCGACCGCCTGATCGATGGGTCCGTAGCCAGACAGCTGCAGACACTGAAAGCTATTATGATGCAAAGAGATTGAGGTGACTTCTAGGAAATGAAAATCAGTTCAGATGAAATTACATCTGTCATTAAGAAACAGATTGAAAACTATAAAGTAGACCTCAATGTCGATGAAGTTGGTACGGTTCTTGAAGTCGGCGACGGCATTGCCCATATCTATGGCCTTGAAAACTGCATGGCCGGCGAATTGCTTGAACTGCCTAACGGCGTATACGGCATGGCACTCAACCTGGAAGAAAGCAACGTAGGTGCCGTTCTTCTGGGCCGTGCAGAAACCATTAAGGAAGGCGACACAGTTAAGAGAACTGGCCGTCTGATGCAGGTTCCAGTAGGTGACGGGGTTATCGGCCGCGTTGTTAATGCACTGGGACAGCCAATCGATGGCAAAGGCGAAATCAAAGCCTCCGAATACCGCGACATTGAAATTAAAGCACCGGGCATTGCTGACAGACAGCCAGTTAATGTACCTCTGCAGACAGGTCTTAAATCTATCGATTCCATGGTTCCGATCGGCCGTGGTCAGCGTGAACTTATCATCGGTGACCGTGGTACTGGTAAAACCGCTATTGGTATCGATACCATTCTGAACCAGAAAGGTCAGAATGTCATTTGTATTTATGTATCCATTGGCCAGAAAAACTCCAACGTTGTTCGTGTATACGAAAAACTGAAACAGGCTGGCGCTATGGATTACTCCATTATCGTCCATGCAGGCGCATCTGAAGGTTCCCCGATGCAGTACTTGGCACCATACTCTGGTGTTTCCATCGCTGAATACTTCATGCATCAGGGAAAAGACGTACTCATCATTTATGATGATCTCTCCAAGCACGCTGTAGCATACCGTGCAATGTCCCTGCTGCTCCGTCGTCCACCAGGACGTGAAGCATACCCGGGCGATGTATTCTACCTGCATTCCAGACTGCTGGAACGTGCAGCTCGTCTTTCCAAAGAATTGGGCGGCGGCTCCATTACAGCTCTGCCAATCATTGAAACCCTGGCAGGCGACGTAGGTGCATACATTCCAACCAACGTTATTTCCATCACTGATGGCCAGATTTACCTGGAAACAGCACTGTTCTATTCCGGTATTCGTCCAGCTATCAACGTAGGTCTGTCTGTATCCCGTGTAGGCGGTTCTGCTCAGATCAAAGCTATGAAACAGGTTGCAGGTACCCTGCGTCTGGACCTGGCTCAGTACAGAGAACTCGCAGCATTTGCACAGTTCGGTTCCGATCTGGATGCAGCCACTAAGGCACAGATCGACCGTGGTCAGAGAACTACAGAAATCCTGAAACAGCCACAGTATACCCCATATCCGGTCGAAGACCAGGTACAGGCTATTTACGTAGCAGTTAACGGATATCTGGATGATATTGAAGTCAGCGAAGTTGTTGACTTTGAACATCAGATTCTCGCATTCCTCCATAGCAGCCATCCAGAAATCGGCGAAGACATCGTAAAGAATAAGAAACTGACCGATGAAAACGAAGAAAGACTGAAAGCTGCTATCGCTGAATTCAAAGAACGCTACAACGCAAAAAAGTCTGAAACGGTAGAGGGGTGATCTGATTGGAAAGTACGCGTGATATAAAAGGGCGCATTAAATCTGTCACCAACATCCAGCAGATCACAAAAGCAATGAAGATGGTAGCCGCAGCCCGTCTGCGTAAAGCAGAAGAAAAAGCAAACGGTTCCCGTCCTTATGCTGAAAAAATCGGAGAGCTTCTGCGCCGTGCTTCTTCGGTAACACCCGGTTTCACCAGCCCGCTTTTTAGAACAGGCAAAGTGAAAAAGGTCGGATATCTTGTCATCAGTGCAGATAAAGGCCTTGCCGGTGCTTATAACTCCAATGTTATGAAGCAGACCATGCAGGAAATCTCCGGTAAGGATCGGTCAGAGTATGCACTTTACGTGTGTGGTAAACAGGGTAGAAATTACCTGAAATTCCGCGGCTTTGAACTGGATTCCTATCATTTCGGCTTTTCTGATAAACCATCAGCTCAAAATTCTATCGATCTTGCCAAAGAAATGGTAGAATACTTCGCTAAAGAAGAAGTTGATGAAGTTTATATTATTTATACCAAATTCATTACTGCTCTCCGCCAGCAGGTGAAAGTACAGAAATTACTTCCTGTAGAAACACCAAAGGCAGAAGCAGATGGAGCAGAAGTAGAAGCATCTGTGGATGATGAATATATGTTCCTTCCAGATGCCGCTGCTGTCCTTTCCAAACTGCTCCCTGAATATGTACAGGTGCAGGTTTATAATGCTATGCTCCAGTCCGCTGCTTCCGAACTTGGCAGCCGAATGGCAGCTATGTCTGCAGCAACCGACAATGCAACCGAAAGAATCGCAGACCTCAACTTGACATACAATAAAGCACGTCAGGCACAGGTTACCAACGAAATTTCTGAAATCGTCGGCGGCGCTGCAGCGCTTGAATAAACCCGCATAAAGAATTTAAGGAGGAATGCTTCTTCATGGCAAATGAACAGGAGATGCAGGTAGGTAAAGTTGTTCAGATTATCGGCGCAGTCGTAGATATTGCATTCGATGATGACAAAGAACTTCCTGCTATCTATAACGCAATCCATGTAAAAGATGATAAATCCGGCGTTCCTGTTGATGTTATCTGTGAAACCATGCAGCACCTGGGCGACGGCGTCGTTCGTGCCGTAGCAATGAGCTCCACAGATGGCATGGTACGTGGAATGAAAGCAGTCGACACCGGCCGTGCAATTGCTGCACCAGTAGGTGATGGCTGCCTTGGACGTATTTTCAACGTTCTCGGACAGACAGTAGATAACGATCCGACAAAAGT
>DJPC01000034.1:5328-13766 GCA_002439665.1 Dialister sp. UBA6422 | reverse complement strand
ATTCGTTCCCCAGACTATACCACAGAGCTTTTGATTAAGACCGCCAGACTTCTTCGGGAAAAGGAACATTTCAATGGATATATCCATATGAAAGGGATTCCTGGTACCGATGCCAAGTTACTGAATGAATTGGGCACCTTGGTGGATCGAGTGAGTGTCAATATCGAGCTTCCTTCTGAGCCATCGCTACAGCTTTTGGCACCGCAAAAAACAAGAAAAGCCATTATCCAGCCTATGAAATTTTTTAGAGATTCTATTGTACAGAACAAAGAAGAACGGAAGCATTTCAAAAAAGCACCGGCCTTTGTGCCGGCTGGGCAGACGACGCAGCTCATTGTAGGGGCTAGCGGGGAAAATGATCGGCAGATTCTTTTACTGACCCAAGGTCTTTATCAAAAAGCGTCTTTAAAGCGGGTGTATTATTCTGCCTATGTGCCGGTGATGCAGGGAAGTCATCTGCCTGCTATCAAAAGGCCGCCTCTTATCCGAGAAAATAGGCTCTATCAAGCGGACTGGTTGCTGCGTTTTTATCATTTCCAGGCGGAGGAAATTTTAACCCCCGATATGCCCAATTTCGATGAAGAGCTGGATCCTAAATGTACATGGGCGCTGCGGCATAGGGAATTATTTCCCATAGAAATCAATCGGGCGCCTTATGAAATGATTTTGCGTATTCCCGGTGTGGGTGTCAAAAGCGCGCTTCGCATTGTGCGAATGCGTCGCTATGGGGGCCTTTCTTTTAGTCAGCTTTCTAGATTGGGCATCGTGATGAAGCGGGCCCGCTATTTTATGACTGTCAATGGCCGCTACTACGCACCAGGGGATATTGATATGGCAGACCTTAAAACCGCTTTGGTATCCAAGAAGGCGGCCCAGGAAGCTAGGCAAATGAGTCTTTTTGATACCCAAAATTAAGAGGAAAATCGATGTATTATATATATGATGGTACCTATGCAGGGTTTCTTACTACGGTGTATACCATTTATCATGAAGGGACCAGTCAGCTGGAAGGGATCCGCATAGAGGGGATGGAGCCAGTCCTTTTTGGAACGGAAAAACAGGTGGACATGTCTTTTCAAAAAGCCAATGATGTGGCTATAGGGTTTGAAAAAGCTTGCGGAAAGACAGCTATGCGTTGGCTGTATCGTGCTTTTCTCTCTGATGATCCAGGGAAAGAAATGCCACTTTTTAGGTTTATTCAACGGGGATTTAAACTCAAAAAAGCCATTTATAGATACCAAAAAGAAGATTGGGTCCAAGATGTGCTAGATATGTGCCGGGAAGTGGGGAATGAAACAGAAAAATTTCGCGGGATTACTCGGTTTAGTGAATTGGAAGAGGGCATGCTTTTTGCTACCATCAATCCCACCCACAATATTCTTCCTGTCTTAGCGGTTCACTTTGAAGAACGGCTTTCTAGTGAAAGATGGGCTATTTATGATGTGAATCGAGGCATCGCTGGGGTGTATGAAAATGGCAAGGTGTCTTTGGTGGTGGTCCCCAAGCTGGAAGAACATCTGACCTATAGTGAGAAGGAAGAAGCATTCCGGTCTCTTTGGAAGGGCTATTTTAGCCATATGGCGATCAAAGAAAGAACCAATCCTAAGCTGCAAATGAATTACCTACCTAAGAAATATTGGGCTTATTTGACGGAAAAACAATAAATCGTGAGGAGAGGATGATCCATAGGAAGAGGGGTTTCTATGGTTCATCCTCTTTTTCTATGCTTTTTGGTTATTCCATCCCATCTATCATAGGTATTGGAAATGGGACTGTTTTCTTTATATACTACAGGGGTGAATAGATAGCGTAGGGGATTTCTATGATTTGTGATCAATACCCCCTGTCAGATAGAAAGGAGTAGACCCTATGATAGATAGAAAATCTGTATTGGCCCTGTCCTTGGCAGGAGCCTTATTGGCAGCAGCTGGTTGCGGCGGAGGAGAAGGAAAGACTTCTTCTTCTGTGAAAGAAACCATGCAGCCTTTTTCCGTAAGGCAGGTGGTATCCGCCAATAATGAGACGGGACGCACCATCATGTGGCAGCTTGCTGGTAAGAAGGACAGCACCTTGGAATATCGGAAGAAAGATAGTGATGTGATTCAGTCGGTGAAAGCAGAAGGAAAAGCCTATCAGGGGGGTCAGGGCATAGGGGATAGTTACATCTATACCGCCCATGTGGAAGGACTGGAAAAAGGAAATGCCTATGAATACCGCACCCGCACAGGGGATACAGTGAGCAAGTGGTATCCTATGAAGACCGATACAGGCGAGCATTTCAAAGCCATTGTGACATCGGATTCTCAAAGCTCGGATTATTCCGATTGGGAAAAACTGTTCCAAGGGGCGGTGAAACGGAATCCCGATGCAGATTTCTTTATCGATTTGGGTGATATCGTAGACAATGGGGAGGATGAATACCAGTGGCAGGCTTGGTTTAAAACCGTGAGCCCCACTATTTCTGAAATCCCAGTGGTGCCTGCCATTGGCAACCATGAAGCCTACTCTATGGATTGGAAAATGACATTGCCAAAGCGATATTTGTCCCATTTTGCCTTGCCAGATAATCAGGATGAAAAACTGAAAGGCCATTACTATTCCTTTGATTGGGGAGATGTGCATTTTACCGTCCTAGATACTTCTTTGGTAGAAGAAAAGGAATGGCTGCCGGATCTATTTGAAAAACAGAAAGTCTGGGCGGAGCAGGATATTCAAAAGTCCAAGAAAAAATGGAAAGTGGTCCTGATGCACAAAGACCCGTTGCAGTATAGCTTTGCCGATATCAGCCGTCCTCATCGAGAAGAAGGATTTTCTGAGGAAGGGAAGACTTTCATGCCCCTATTTGACAAAGCAGGAGTGGATCTGGTGCTTTCTGCCCATCTTCATACCTATCGAGATCGGGGGCAGATTTATGATTTCAAACGGGATACCAAAGGACCGACTTATGTGATCTTGGGCTTAGGCGGTAATGTACGGTATCCAGGACTTTGGAAAAAGCATGCTTTAGATGAATACGTAGCTCCCCAGCCAGAAACAGATAATTATACTGTCCTGGAAGCCAGTGATGATAAGCTGGTCCTGACAGGCTATTTGCCCGATGGCACCAAGCTTCATGAGACAGTGGTGACAAAATCATAAGGAATGAGGAGTGAGGAAGGGACGCAAGCCATATAGCGAGTATTCCCTGACTTCATTATGAAAAAGCGGTAGGCATGAACCATATCATCAAAAGGGATCATGTTTGCCGCCTTTTTGTATCATCTGCAGTGCTCTTACATCGTAAGGCGCTGCTACCACTTCTTATTTCTTACGCTTTATCTTCCATGACCAGGAAAATTGTTGCCCCGAAAAGGAATCATTTGTTGTATAATAAAAAGCAAATTATCCTGCAGTAGAGACGCTGCATTGTAAGGAGAGGGCTGATAGAATGAGTGAAACAGTTTGGTCACTGCTGCCTCCAGTGGTGACAATCATTTTGGCTTTGGTGACAAAAGAAGTGTATATGTCACTGGCTATTGGTATTTTTATGGGGGCCTTCATGTTCTCCGGCTTCAGCTTGATGGGAGCCATTGATACCATGTTTGGTATCATGTCGGATAAAGTGGGAACCAATGTGTATATCCTGGTATTCCTGGTTCTTTTGGGGATCATGGTAGCGGCTATTCAAAAGTCCGGTGCTTCCCAGGCATATGGGGACTATGCCGCTAGGACCATTAAGGGCAAGAGAAGCTCTCTCTTAGTAACCATGATTTTAGGCATTTTGATTTTCATCGACGATTATTTTAATTGTCTCACCGTAGGTACGGTCATGCGTCCTGTGACAGACAGGTTCAAAGTCACCCGTGCGAAACTGGCCTATATCATCGATGCCACAGCAGCACCGATTTGTATCATTGCGCCAGTATCCAGCTGGGCAGCCGCTGTGACTTCTTCTCTTCCTGATGGAAGTGATATTGATGGATTTGCTTTATTTTTAGCCACCATTCCTATGAATTTATACGCATGGCTGACCATCATTTTCATGCTCGTTTTGATTTGGTCTGGCAAAGATTTTTCCCGTATGGCTGCTTTTGAAAAGAAGAGTGGTGGTACCTTAGTCATTCCTGCAGAATATGCAGAAGATGAAAATACGGCTGCCCTGGGGCATGGGAAAATCATTGACCTGATCCTTCCGCTGCTCGTTTTGATTGGGGGCTGTATTTTTGGCATGCTCTATACAGGTGGGATCATGGAAGGCAAAGGTGTTGCCGATGCTTTTGCAGATTGTGAATCTGCTAGAGGTCTGGTGATTGGCTCTTTTATTGCCTTGGTATTTACTTTTGTTTTGTATATTCCAAGAAAGGTATTGTCCTTTAATAGCTTCTGCAGCTGCTTTGTAGAAGGCTTCAAGCAGATGACTTCTGCCATTATGATTTTGACTTTGGCATGGACTTTGTCTGGTGTAGTAGGAAAAGAATATCTGAACATTGGCGGCTATGTAGGTAGCGTGGTCAGCGACAATGCGACTGTCGCGATTCTCCTTCCGGCTGTATTCTTTGTAGTAGCCATGGGTCTTGCTTTTGCCACCGGTACCTCTTGGGGCACCTTTGGGATTTTGATTCCTATCGTTTTGGCTATTGTCAATCATGATCCCAGTCTCATGGTCATGACGGTAGCTGCTGTTTTGGCAGGTTCTGTAGGTGGGGATCACATTTCTCCTATTTCTGATACCACCATCTTGGCTTCTGCGGGAGCGCAGTGTCATCATATCGACCATGTATCGACCCAGATCCCCTATGTACTTATCGTGGCTTCCAGCTCTTTGGTGGGATATGTGATTGATGGGTTCACAGGAAATGCCATGGTAGGTGGACTCTTTGCTTTGGTCATGATGCTGGCCATTCAGTTCTATTTCTTGAAATGTAAAGCAAACTGAATGTTGCGTCTTGGCACACTGGGGGGAGAAATGCGTCATGCGTAGTGAGTAGTGCGTAGTGAAGGAAAGTGGTGCACCATTCATATAGCATCCCACAATACCCCTTCTTTATAAAATAAAACGGTATGCATGCTAAGTGTAATCTATACTTAACATGCATACCGTTTTATTTTTATACTTTGCGGCGCTTTATAAGTTCTGCGCCGCCACTTTCATTACGCATGACGCAC
The DNA here is from genome assembly GCA_002439665.1 of Dialister sp. UBA6422. Classification (GTDB taxonomy): domain Bacteria; phylum Bacillota; class Negativicutes; order Veillonellales; family Dialisteraceae; genus Dialister. Next base: position 8,621 of record DJPC01000034.1, on the reverse strand, counting down.
TATTTTAGCTCTTTTTCTTGCTCACCATAAATCCAGTGGCTTGCTGGTTTGCCATGATGACGATGTCGCTGATTTGTACTCTCTTAGGTTGATCAATGGCAAAAGAAATGATATTGGCGATGTCTTCTGCCTGCAGGGCATCAATGCCTTCATAAACGGCAGCGGCTCTTTTCTTATCACCGTGGAAACGGACTTCGCTAAATGGCGTTTCTACAATGCCAGGCTGAATGGTGGTGACTTTGATATCACTATCGATTACGTCGATGCGGATCCCGTCGCTGAATGTTTTGACGGCTGCTTTGGTGGCGCAATATACGGCGGCGCCTTGATAGGCATAGAGTCCGGCGGTGGATCCTAGATTGATGATGTGTCCTTTATTCCTCTTCAGCATGGCAGGAAGAAAGGCATGGGTGACAAGAAATAACCCTTTGATATTGGTATCAATCATTTGGAGGATATCTTTCGTATCCGTATCTCCATAGGGTTCTAGCCCTCGTGCCAGACCGGCATCATTGACCAGTACATCTGGAGCACCGAAGCGAGATAGGCAATCGGTCACGACTCGATCAATGGCATCGGGGTCTTGCACGTCCAGGACATAGGTAGTGACTTTGATGTGTTCTTCTTGTTCCAGCTTGCTTTTGATTTGCTGCAGCTTTTCTTCATTTCTGGCAGCCAGTACCAAATCATACTTTTTACGAGCCAATGCTTTGGCTGTGGCTAGGCCAATACCGCTGGTGGCACCGGTGATACATGCGTATGGATTCATTTTGTGTCCTCCTTTGTTGAACATGGTCATAAGAAGAGGATAAGATAGGAGATGTATTTCTAGAAACATCTCTTTTATATCTCTATCTCTTACCTTACTACCATTATCTTTGCTATAATACTTATTATACTTAGATTATCCTATTCAGCAATCTTGAAGATATAGGTAAAAGGCTTTGGTATGATGAGGGGATGCGAAATAGCATCTCGGATCATATACAAGGGCAAATCAAGTGGAAAGGACATGTTATGAAATCCTATGTTATGGCTTTAGCTGTATGTGCAGCGCTCATCACAGCAGGGTGCGGAGCTGCTGTGGAAAAGAAAGATGTGCCAGCCTCTAGCGCGGCCTCTAGCCAACAAGAGGTGACAGATGTACATCCCATTGACGGAGCATCAGAAAAAATCTATCATAAAGCAGTGATGGCCTATGGGAAAGGGTCTCATACAGAGGCGCTCCAATTGGCCAATCAAGCATTGGATCAAGATCCAAAAAATTATAAAGCCCTTTCTTTGCAGGGCATTATTTTAGCCTTTGATTCTTCTCCCGAGGAAGGGATCGTCTCTATCCAAAAGTCACTGGAAATCAATCCCCACTATACCCAAGCTTTTTTTGATATGGCTATGGCGCAAAAATTGGGAAAACATTATGATGAATCTATTTTCTATTTTGAAAAGGTGATCCAAGTGGATCCGAAAAATACTTGGTCCTACTATGGGATTGCCACCAACTATGCGGATAAAAGGGATAAAGCAAAAGCATTAGACTATTTGAAAAAAGCCATGGCACTGGATCCTGACCATGTGCGCGGGGAGGCCAAGACCCAAGACCATTTTGCCTGGATGAGAAACGATAAAGATTTCCAAACCATAGTCCAATAACAAACAACCAACAAACAACTAACAAACAACAACCATTTACCACAAGGAGAACGATATGAAATATGCATGGATTGCCTCTGTCATTGGATTGATACTGTATAGCCAAGGTGATATGATACCCGCTGGATTTTTTGGGTACATGGCAGGTATTTTTTACTTATATACCTATAGAAGCCATGCCACCATGCTGGCCATTGGATGCATCGCCACGGTGATACTGACCATCATGTATTTGAACTGGACCTTTTCATGGGAAGGCTATATGCAAGTGGGGATCGCTTGGTCTATGACCATCGTAGCACTTACGGTGGTTTTGACTTTGGTCACATTGGTACATAAGCTTTTCCAAAGACAAAGTGACTAAGAAACTATCACTTGGGAAGGTAGGGCATTTGGCTCTGGCTTTGATGGATAGGGGGATGTGATACTCCATTTTAGGGATGTATTGACAAACTTTTTTGATAAAAAATTTGCATATCCCATTTCTTTTTGCTATAATATAAAAGCTTGCTATAAAGCAGGCAACTTCTCTTCCCATGGAGAGCATGGGACATAAGTCCGAAAAGGAGGCGAATTTCGTGAAAAAGTATGAAGTTATGTTCATTGTGAATGCAGCTAATGATGAAGTGATCAAAGCTGCTGTCAAACTGGTACAGGACACCATTGCTAAAATTGGTGGCACAGTTGACAAAGTTGATGAATGGGGCAAACGTCATCTTGCGTACGAAGTCAAACACCAGAGTGAAGGATACTATGTTGTAGTAGATTTCCAGGCTGACCCGGCGCAGATTGCAGAACTTGACCGCGTTATCAAGATTCATGAAGAAATTATCCGTCACATCATTGTAAAACAGGATGACTAAGAGGTAGCACAATGAATTCAGTTCAGGTTATGGGTAATCTGGCAAGAGACCCGGTGATTCGTGCAACAAAGACCGGTCGTGCCGTCGCTTCTTTTACTGTGGCAGTGAATAGAAATTACACTACACCACAAGGTGAACAGAAAGAGATTACAGACTGGATCAACGTTGTAGCCTGGGGAAATTTGGCAGAAGCGGTAGGCAACCAGCTTAGAAAAGGCAGCCGCGTATTTGTAGAAGGTCGTTTCACTACCCGTTCCTACGATACACCGGATGGCCAGAGAAGATGGGTTAGTGAAGTTACAGCTAACTTTATCGCTGTTCCGCTTGTAGGTGCTTCTCGCACACAACAGCCACCTCAGAATAACGCTTTGGGTGGAAATACCGGTTATAACAATGGAGGCTATAATAACAATTCTAGCTTTTCCAATACAGATAACCAGAGTCAGCCGAAAAGCAGTTTTAGTCAGTTCGGACCATCATCTGCTGATGATGACATTCCGTTCTAAGAATACATTGATTTTGGAGGATAAACTAGCATGATTAGAAGAGATAGAGCAAGAAGACCGAGAAGAAAGGTCTGCCAGTGCTGCGTAGATCACGTAGACACCATTGATTACAAGAATATTGCTGCGCTTCGCCGCTTCGTTTCCGAAAGAGGTAAGATTCTTCCTCGTCGTGTAACTGGTACATGCGCAAAGCATCAGCGTAAGATTAATCTCGCTATTAAGAGAGCAAGAGCTATCGCTCTGCTTCCTTTCAGCGCTGACTAATTCAGACATT
>DJPC01000034.1:0-5235 GCA_002439665.1 Dialister sp. UBA6422 | reverse complement strand
TGCATAGTGAGAAGTGCGTAGTGCGTAATGAAGGTGGCGGGGCATCATCATTTAGAAGCGTTGCAAAAATATATAATTTTGGTCATGAGTGACTCATGGCAGGTAACTAACAATAAGGAAGGAGAAATTCCACTCCAGTAGTTACCGACATAAAATAGAGTATTAGGGTGCTATATGAATTGTGCGCCCCTTCCGCCATTACGCATTCCGCACTGCTCACTACACACTAAAAAATGTACGATCTATGCACTCCCTTTAATTCCCTTCCAAATGCCATATACATCGGCTATTGCCCATCCGATAGGGATAGAAAGCCATATGCCAGTCACCCCGATGAATGGCAGGGAGGACAGGCTATAGGCTAAACATACGCGGCTTCCTAAGGAGAGAATGGTTAAAATGACGCTCATTTCAGGCTGCTTGATGGCTCGGTAATAGGCATAGAGCATGGATAGGATACCGATGCCCACGTAGCAGGCCCCTTCGATTCTAAGATATCCCACCCCGATGGCTATAGTTTCTATGGCCTCTTTGGGGATGAAGATACTCATAAATTCTGGGGCGAAAAGGTAAATGACAAAGCTTGTGACAAGAGAGAAAGAGATGATCATTTTTCCTGAGGCCATGACGCATTGGCGAATTCGTTTTTTATTTCCTGCTCCATAATTTTGTGCAATGGCGGTGGAAAAGGCGTTACCAAAATCCATGAGAGGAGAGTAAGCCAGGGTATCGATTTTGACACCTGCAGCAAAAGCGGCCATGACGATGGTACCAAAACTATTGACCAATCCCTGCACCAACAGAATGCCGAAATTCATGATCGATTGTTGTAAACTGGTCAAAAGAGAAAGTTTTGCGATATCCCGGAAAATCGCATTGTCCCAGTGGCAGTCTGTCGAAGAGAGAAGAAGGTCTTTTCTAAAGCAAAGACAATACAATAGGATCCCTATACCTGACGTATATTGAGCGATTACCGTGGCCTGGGCCGCGCCTACTACACCCCAATGAAATTGAAGGACGAAGAGAATATCCAGTCCTATATTCATCAGAGAAGATAGGATCAGAAAATATAAAGGAACCATGGCATTTCCTACAGCCCGAAGAAGAGCGGCTGCATAGTTATATAAGAAAACAGCTACAATGCCTGCATATATCCAGTATAGGTAGTCTTTAAAATAAGGCACCACATCCGCCGGTATTTGCATACATTGCGTGATTTCCTCCAAAAATACATAGGAAAGTCCATTCAGCACAAGGGATACACTGCCGATGGCAAGGAAGGAAATGTAAATGGATTGCTTCATGAGATGTTCATTTTTCCCGCCAAAGCAAATAGAAAAATACACGCCGCTTCCCATGGTCAGTCCGATTAAGATGGATGTGAGAAAAATCATTAACGTGTAAGCACTACCTACAGCCGCTAATGGTGCTTCTCCTAAAAAACGACCCACCACTAACGTATCTACCACATTGTATAATTGCTGAAATATATTTCCTGCCATCAAAGGCAATGAAAAAAGCAGTATTTTTTTAGAGATACTGCCCGTGGTGAAATCAAAATCTTTGACCATAAAACATCTCCCCCCTTATTTTTCTATTATTATATCATAGAGATATTTTTCTCCCTTTTACCATGATACATCCACTTTGATTTTTTATAAGCACCCATCAGAAAAAGGGCGTTTTATGGGTTTTGCTAAAGAGAAAGAATCCTTATGCTATAATAGAAATAATCATTTACAGGAAAGGGAGAAACCATGAAATTACTCCGTATCACGTTACAGGGATTTAAATCCTTTGCAGATAAAACGACCATTGACTTTTCTGACGGCATGACAGTCATTGTAGGACCTAATGGCTGCGGGAAAAGTAATATTTCTGATGCTGTTCGCTGGGTTTTAGGCGAACAGAATATTCGCAATCTGCGGGGGCAGAAAGTGGAAGATATTATTTTTTCCGGTTCTGAAACCAGAAGTCCTAAGAATGGAGCAGAGGTGACATTGGTGCTGGATAATTCTGCCCATGAACTCCCTTTGGATACAGCAGAAGTATCGATTGGTCGCCGCATCTTGCGCAATGGAGATAGTGATTTTCAGATTAATAAAAGAAATTGTAGACTGAAGGATATTCAAGAGTTATTGGCAGCTACGGGATTAGGGAAAGGTTCTTTAGCTATTATTGGACAGAACCGGGTGGACCAGGTACTGACAGCCAGACCGGAAGAACGTCGTCTTATTTTTGAAGATGTGGCAGGAATCAGCTTGTACCGCATGCGAAAAAATGAAGGGCTTCGTAAGCTAGAAAAAACGGCAGAAAACATGGAACGTGTCAAAGACATGATGGCTCTTTTGGATGAACAGCTGATTCCTTTACAAGAAGGAGCCGCTAAAGCGAAGGAATATAAAAAGTTACAGTTAGAAAAACGGGCTGTCAGAGCTTCCATGTCTCTTTTGAAATTAACCTCTGTGCGGCGCATGATTGCACGGTATGAAAATGAATATATAACACTAAAAGATCAAGATGTGATTTGGCAAACTAAGCTAGCGACCTTCAATTTACAAAAGGAGCAATTAGAAAGAGATCGCCTGGCTCATCAGGAGAATCTTCGCCAATCCGGAGAACGGATGGCCAGTGCCCAGCAGCATATGGAAAGTTTGCGAGGGGATTTTCGAGTGAAAGAAGAGGAACTTCATCATATAGAAGAAAGGGTGAAGAACCTCATAGAGGAAGAAGAAGATCAAAGGGAAGCAGAGAAGGAACTGGCTGAAGAAATGGCCAGTGCGAAAGCCCAATTAAAAGAGGCTGAAATAGAAAGAAAGAAGCGGAAAGAAGAGCTGACCAAGGTAGAAGGGGAGAAAGCAAAGCTTACTTTCGCTTTAGAAGAGGCAGAGGCTACTTATGCGAAAGCATTGGCTTTATCGCAGAAGAAATGGGCGGAAAAAGAGAAAAAAGAGCAGGAAATTCGCCATCGAGAAGAATTAAGAGAAAGGCTTTTGGAAGAAGAAGGGGATCGGCAAAGGAAAGAAACAGAAGATAGCGAGTATATCAAAAAATTAGAGAAAGAAGTAACTGCTAAAAAGAAGCAATGGGAAGAACAAGGGGCTATCCTTAAGACATTGGAAGAAGCAGGGAAAAAGGATAGTCAGACACTCAAAGTCATGCAGGACAAACAGTTCCAGCTCATGAATGATCTAGGACGCCTAGAATCCTCTTTGTCTGGTATCCGTTCTAAGAGGGAATATTTGGAACATGCAGATCAAGAGTATGCCAGCTTCTCTAGGACCACAAAGACCATTATGGAACATCGACACCAGTTTGGAGAGGCCATTCATGGTGCTTTAGGGGAATTGATTCACGTACCAGACCCTTATACAGAAGCGGCAGAAGCTGCATTGGGGGGCCAGATTTCTTACATTGTGACAGATACCACCGCATCAGCGGGTCAAATCATCCGCTGGCTGAAAGAAAAAAAGCTGGGGCGCACCACATTTTATCCATTGGAATCCATGAAACCTCGGTACAGCAATGGCAGGGAACAACAAGCTGCTTGTGAAAAAGGGGTGTGCGGNNAGATTGCCTCCAAGCTATTTCAATGCCAGCCTATGTATCAAGATCTATTGGATACTCTTTTGGGAAGGACTTTGATTGTAGAAAATTTAGATGTAGCTCGCCAAGTGGGGAAAAAATACCAGTATGCCATGCGCATTGTGACTTTAGATGGACAGCTAGTCAATGCAGGTGGTTCTATGACTGGCGGCTCTATGAAAAAATCTGAAAATACTTATTTTGGTAGGAAAAAGGAAATTGCTGCTCTTTGCCAAAGGGAAGTGGCGATTCAAAAGGAATGGGAGTCCAAGAAGGAAGAAAAAAAGAGAGAAGAAGAGACCTGTGATGCTTTAGCTGAGAAAGTGAGTAAGGAACGGGAAGATTGGCAATCTTTAAATGTATCCTTGGCTGAACAAAAGGGTCAGCTGGCAGGCATGGAAAAAAATTTGGCCGATAGAAAACATCGTTTGGAAGAAAGCCAAAAGGCTGGGGATAAGACCGCCCATCAAATCCAGCTCTTAGAAAAAGAAATCATTCACTTGCAGAAAGATTTGGAAGCTTTTAAAGAGATTCCAGCCATGGAAGAAGATACGGTGAGCCAACAATTAAAAAAGCAAGTAGAGGAAAAGAACCAGCATCTCTTAGACCTTCATGTATCACTCACCAAAGCAGAAGAAGCGGTTTCCTTTGGACAGACCATGGAGAAGGAGCGGCAACATGCTTGGCAGCAGCAACAGCAGGATCGGCTGGCTTTGAATCAAGAAAAAGCCAAAGCAGCTCATAGGAAAGAAACACTCAACGCAGAATTGAAAAAGCTTCGCAAGGATTTTGAACAAGCAGAAACAGGGTGGCAAACCCTAAAACAAGGACAAAATGAGCTGCAGGACCAATTGGATGCCTTTGCTATGAAGCAAAAGGAAGTGGATTCCAATTGGCGCAAAGCACAAGAAAAGTCCGCTTCTATCCGGCAAGATATGGCGGAACGGGAAGGACGTATTAAAAACTTCAAATCCCAAGAACAGGATGAATTGTCCTGGCTTGCATCCGCCAATTTGACCCTGGAAGAGGCAGAAGCGTTGCGCATTCCTGGCTCTATGAATGATATGAAAAGCAAAGATGAAGAGTTAGAAGAAAAAATAGGTGCTTTAGGGGCTGTCAATCCCCATGGAGAGGAAGCGTATGAAGAGCAGCTCAAACGCCGTCAATTCTATGAAAATCAAATCAATGATTTGACAAAAGCCAGAGAAGGTCTAGAGACGGTGATTCAAGATATTGATAAAACCATGGAAAGTCAATTCAAAGAAGCCTTTGAACAAATCAATGTGGAATTTGGACGGATTATGCAATTGATGTTTCAAGGGGGTCATGCAAAGCTTGAACTCACCGATGAGGCACATGCTTTGGATGGCGGGGTAGAAATGTATCTTCAGCTACCAGGGAAAAGGAGACAGCCATTGACTTTGATGTCTGGCGGTGAAAGAGCACTCACGGTTATTGCTCTTTTGATTTCTTTCATGGCTTATAGACCGGCTCCCTTTTGCTTTGTGGATGAAATCGATGCGGCTTTGGATGATGCCAATGTGGAACGATATAGTCGTATGATTGGGGATTATAAAAAGAAAACCCAGTTTATTGTGATTTCCCATAGAAAAAAGACCATGGAATTTGCTGATACACTCCAAGGTGTCA
>DJPC01000035.1:797-6651 GCA_002439665.1 Dialister sp. UBA6422 | reverse complement strand
TGGAAAAGTAGAGGAGAGATTTGAATTTTTAGGTGGATATGATTATGAATCCACCACTAGAAAAATTTTGACCGGTTTGGGATTTGCTGATGCAGATTGGGATAGAGATATTCATTCCTTTTCCGGCGGACAAAAAGTTCGTATCAATTTAGCAGCTGCTTTTGTAAGACATCCGGATTTCTTGCTCCTTGATGAACCGACCAACCATTTGGATATGAACATGTTGGAATGGCTAGAAGATTACCTTAGGTCCTATAAGGGCGGTATTTTAATGATTTCCCATGATCGATATTTCTTAGATGCGGCAGCTACAGGCATTATTGATTTGGAAAATCACCATATTCGTAGTTTCCGTGGTGGGTATAGTCGATATATGGAGACCAAAACCAACCAGGATAAAGCTTATGAAAAAGCATATAATAAGCAGCAAGAACATATTAAGGAAACAGAAGAATATATCCGTCGATATAAAGCAGGTATTAAAGCCAAACAGGCACGAGGCCGTCAGTCTCAGCTTAATCGCTTAGAAAGGCTAGAAAAGCCGGTGCATCAGGCGACCCTTCGTTTCCATTTTGATCCCCCGCAGGAATGTGCAGAAAAAGTATTGGATATTTTACGGGCAGAAGCATCCTATCCAGGACATGTGATTTTTAAAAATTTAAATTTCCATATCAAAAAAGGAGAAGTAGTAGGTCTGATTGGTCCCAATGGTGCAGGGAAGACCACCTTATTGAAACTCATTACGGGAGAGAAAAAGCCAGTCGATGGGATTATCCAACTGGGGAATAATGTGAAAATCGGATATTATTCTCAGGAACAGGAAAGTCTTCATCCAGAGCTTTCCGTACTAGATGAAGTGCGTGATACTTTTAATTTTGGGGAAAAGGAAGCTCGAAACATTCTGGGTATGTTTCTCTTTAGAGGAGATGATGTGTTCAAGCAGGTAGCTATGCTATCAGGGGGAGAAAAGGCCAGACTTTCTTTACTGTGCTTATTTTTAGAAAAACCAAACTTCTTGATACTAGACGAACCGACAAACCATTTGGATATTCCTACAAGAGAAATCATGGAAAGTGCCATAGAAGCCTTTGGCGGGACTTGTTTGGTGGTTTCCCATGACCGTTATTTCTTAGATAAAGTGACCACTCGCATTGTAGAGATGGAACATGGGAAATTGACGGAATACTTAGGAAACTATAGCTACTATAAAGAGAAAAAGAAAGATTTAGAAGAATTTGAAAAAGATCGGCAGGGAGAAGAAGTACCAGAGAAGGAAGTGGAAAAGAAAGACACTCCTATCCCTGTGAAAAACCATCAGGTTAAAGAGGAAGTTTCCCAGGGAGATAAGGATAAATTAAACCATGTGGAAATGGAAATCGGTAGACTAGAGGCGACGCTAAAGATGTATTCCGCCCAGATGGGAATGAATCCAGATAATTATAGCCAGTTGGCAGAAGAATACGAAGAAACGAAGAAAAAATTAGATGGTCTGTATGAAAAATGGGATGAACTGGCAGAAAAGGTTTAGTCTCCATGGAAGGAGATAGCCATTAATTCCTCTTTTGGTTTTACCATTTATAGAATGATCTGTCATTGATCTAGCATATATCAGGCGTAGGAATGATTGATCAGATGCTATATAGGGCAATACAAAAAACAGGATGCATGATTGATATGATTCATGCATCCTGTTTTTATATGCCTATGAAATCAGAGAATCGGTGATTATTGGTCATTTAGTTCTTAACAACTAATAGCAAACAATGTATCACTTACCACTTATTTTCCAGCCCAATTGATGATTGCTAGGATGATAGTACCTGGAACGCCAAAAAGAGCGACCACGATACCATTTACTGTATTCCAGACCATATGGGTGATTCCTAGGGTATTGAGGAGCCAAAATAGGACACCGCCCATGATGATATTTCCAATCAGTTTTTTTACCATGGAAGCAAAACAAAGAAAAGCAATGACAATCAAGATGACACTGGTGATACCATAGGCACCCAGTCCGCCTAACGCTTCTAACATGATATTTCCTCCTATCTATAATGAACATATAGCGGTTAACAGAAAGACTGCTAACCGCTACTGAGAGTGAGACTATAATTCTTTTCGATTTTCTACAGCACCTGCTAAGGTCATACCATCCACATACCCGATATCACCACCGGCCGGAATCCCCCTACCGATGCGAGTGACTTTGATACCTGCGGGTTTAATCAAACGAGACAGGTAGTAAGCTGTAGCTTCGCCTTCTGTATCAGGGTCAGTTGCTAGAATGACTTCTTTGACTTTTTCATCTTCCAGGCGATGGAGCAATTCTTTGATTTTAAGCTGCTCAGGTCCGATGCCATCCAGAGGAGATAAAGCACCGTGGAGTACATGGTATAGTCCATGATATTCATGGCTTTGTTCCATAGCAATTACGTCTTGGGGCTGCTCTACCACACAAATGATGGAATGGTCTCTTTTGGAATCACTACAGATATCACAAGGATCTTTTGTGGCTAGATTGCAGCAAATGGAGCAATAGCAGACTTTCTTTCGTGCTGTTTCTATGGCAGAAAGGAAGTCTTTCACTTCACTTTCTGGACGTTCTAGCATGAAATAGGCCAAGCGCCGAGCACTTTTGACGCCAATACCTGGTAGCTTTTGAAATTGCTCAGCCACTTGTTCCAGTTCTGTATTCATTAGAACATGCCGCCAGGAAGACCCAGGCCGCCGGTGACTTCGCTCATGCCTTTCTGTACCATTTCATCGGCTTTCTTGCTGGCTTCATTGAAAGCTGTGGTGATGAGGTCTTCCAGCATTTCCGGATCTTCTGGATCAATAGCATCTTTAGCGATTTTCAAAGATACCACTTGTTTATCGCCATTCAGTGTGAGAGATACAGCACCGCCACCTACGGATACATCTACGGTTTGCTGTTTTAATTCTTCCTGTTTTTTCTGCAGGTCTTCCTGCATTTTACGAGCTTTTTTGAGCATGTTCTGCATCTGTGCTTTATTTCCAAACATAATAATTCCTCCTTAATGATACAAGTTTGTTTTTCTTTTCTCTGATGGAGAGAAAAGAATTCCTTTACTGTCTCATGGATTATCACATTCATTTTTCTTTTTTTACACCATGGACATATGAAATGATTAGAAATCCTATCAAACTTGTGTATATATTAATCCTTTTCATATATATCACAGTCTGGAAGGATTTTCAAGGCTTCTTTCAAAGAAGGCTCATTTTTATCAGAGTCTGCAATTTGATCGGCCCGTATAGGTCTATATCCGTCACTTGGGGGCGGATTAGGAATGGCAGACTTTGAAGAAGCTTCCTTTCTTTGGGATTTATTGGTAGATCCGCTTGCTATCGATGTTTTTAGTAGTGTCAAAGCATCGGCTTCTTCATCACTTCCCTTTAAAACCGCATGAACCATGACTGGAGAACCAATGACTTTTTCAAACGCTTCGGAAGCTACTTTTTGATAGGCCTTATTATTTCCTGCTAAGACTAAAAATGGTTGCGGAGCGGAAATAATAGCTCGCTTTTGGGTGCAGTAGGTCAAGACGCATTTTTGTAAGCAAGTGAATACATCAATGCGATGGATAGACATAAAATACGATAGGACTTGTTTCCAAAGACTGGGATAGCTCTCTGGTGGGATCAGGTCCGCCTCGACAGGGCCTTCTTCTGCAGCTCTTTCTTCTTGCGGTGATCCTACATTATTTTTATCTTGGCTGATAGGAGAGGGGGTAGGCTTGATAGGAGCGGCTATTTCTCTAGGATTCCTAGGTGTTTCTTCTATAGGGGGGATATCCGTCAGAGCTGTATCTTCCACGGGAGACCTATCTTTGGAAAGTGAAACGGGAGATGCCATAGGAGTCGATGCACTAGGCGTAGTGACTACGGGAACTGCTGGCGGTGTGAAAGTTGGTGTATAGTGTTTAGAAGCGGTTACTCTATCGAGAAGACCGCGTCCTTCTTTTAGACTCTGAATTTCTGCTTCTAACTGGGTGACCCGTTCTACTAGACTATCTAATGCTTGGCTGCCTTTGATTCGGCATAAATGAAGAAGACCCATTTCAGCACTCATACGTGGAGAAGAGCTACGCTTGGTTTCGCTCAATGCTTGATGCAAATATCCGAATAAAGCATCTAGGTAAGGTTCTGATAATTGGGAAGCATCTTGGCGAAGGATGGACAGATTTTTTCCGTAGGCCGTTAATTCTGGGGCAGAGGGATTGATTTTACAAATCATGATATTTCTAAAGTGCTCTAGTAAATCCCGTAAAATAGCAGCCGGTTCTTTTCCGCTTTGCAGAATGTCATAAAACAATAGCAAAGTCTCATTGCTTTCATTTTGGAAAATATGATGAGAAAGAGAAATAATCTGGTCTTTTCCCGTAAGTCCTAATAGCCCATAGACTTCAGCAGCATCCAAAGTAGTCGATTCAGAAGCAGAAGAGCATTGATCCAAAAGAGATAAGGCATCACGAAGTCCGCCGTCAGCACGGACAGCAATCAAATCGGCAGCGTCTTCTGTGAGAGGAAGCTGACTGACCTTGGCGATATGGAGCAAGTGCTTTTTAATATCTTCTACAGAGATTCTGTGAAATTCATACCGCTGACAACGGGATAGAATGGTCAAAGGAATTTTTTCTGGCTCTGTGGTAGCTAAAATAAAAAGCACATAAGACGGCGGTTCTTCCAGGGTCTTTAACAGTGCATTGAATGCTTCTTTGGTCAGCATATGGACTTCGTCAATGATATATACTTTTTTTCGGCAAGTCGAAGGAAGTGTACGGACGGATTCTTTTAAAGCACGGATTTCTTCAATACCTCGATTGGAAGCAGCATCGATTTCATATACATCCATACTAGAACCTGCAGTGATTTCTTTGCAATTTTGACAGGTGTTACAAGGATTTACTCCCTCTGGATGAAGACAATTGACCGCTTTTGCTAAAATCTTAGCCATACTGGTCTTGCCGGTACCGCGAGGACCGGAAAATAAATAGGCATGAGCCAATCGATCTTGTTCGATGGCACGCTTTAAAGGGATAGAAATATGTCGTTGTCCTACGACTTCATCGAAAGTACGAGGTCTCCATTTTCGATACAAAGCTAAATATGCCATTATTTTCTCCTTGAAATTCAATTGATGTACAAACGGATGAAATACATGAAGAGATGTTCTTTATGTAAAGAATCACGTCCAGTTATGAAGAAAGAGTGTCTCCTAAATCGTCCATGTCATAGGAAGAACACTCTAAGAAATAAAAAAGACTTTACAGCTTTCATTTATGACAGCCTCCAGGATGCACCGTGTCACATGAAATGATCCACTTATTGCTGCTTCCTCTCGGACCTGACAAGGTTCATAGGTTCCCATTGCACAAGCCCCAACGGATTACCACGCACCAGTACTTTTATTAAGTTAGCTATGTTATTATAGCGTAAATACGAAAAATTATCAAGAGTTTTTGCCTGTAAAAACGTGTTCTTAAAATAATGTATTCTTCTGTTTAATAGGCATAATTTCTGCAGAATATCTTTGCATATAAAACCCAAAAGAGTCAGTCTGCAGACTGACTCNNTGCTTCCTCTCGGACCTGACAAGATTCATGGGATTCCATTGCACGGGACCCAGAGACTGCCATAAATCAAGGCTGTAAAGCCATGTGAGACTATTATACAACATTATTGGTATTTTGCAAAATATTTTTTTATTTTTACATTTTATAGCACTTTGTCATACATAACACCTATAGATAGAGGTCTTTTAGGGAAGGATTTGATTTATGCATATAAAAAGGTCGCACTCAAAATAGATCCCGGAAATTTGAATGCCATC
>DJPC01000035.1:358-760 GCA_002439665.1 Dialister sp. UBA6422 | reverse complement strand
GGCAATCAAAAAATTCATCTATTTTTTGTGCGAACCTTTTCCTAGGCTGATATTGCCGCATATTTTATTTTCATTGTGAAACCAATGGATGCTAGCCATTCATTGCTTTCACCCAGATGAACGGTTGTGACCAACCGGAGCTCATATGGATTCATCATCCTGGAGGCAAACTGCAGGACATCAACAAAAGCGTTTTTGATTCGGCGCCGTGCGCTTTTGCTATGTTTCCTTTGCCATATCTATATTATATATAAATAAGATATAAAATACAATAATTATTTTCAAAAGAAATAGAAAGAAAAATCTTTTATTTTATCTTATGGAGTTATATCGCAAAGGAAGGACAAGACATTTCAAATCCTATTGACCATACTGCTATAATATAATGCAAAGTCAAATACG
>DJPC01000035.1:0-313 GCA_002439665.1 Dialister sp. UBA6422 | reverse complement strand
ACTTGAAAGTAATAGAGTGGTAAGAAAGAGGAATCACATGGATATAGAGACTATGAATGAATTGCATCAACTATTTGATTTCTTTCGAGAAATCGATAAGGAAAAATTGATTATTCGGCAGACCTATATTACAGGGGCCAAACGGTTAGAAGATGATGCAGAGCATGCTTGGCATATGGCGGTTATGACGGTTCTCTTGGCCAAATACAGTAATGAACCCATTGATGTGCTAAAAACAGTTAAAATGCTGCTCATCCATGATTTGGTAGAAATTGATGCTGGAGATACCTATGCTTATAGCGGCGTGTCTAAA
>DJPC01000059.1:9643-20121 GCA_002439665.1 Dialister sp. UBA6422 | reverse complement strand
ATGTGGCTTACTGGATTTGATGTGCCGTCTTTGGCGACCATGTATGTGTATAAGCCCATGAAGGGGTATAACCTAATGCAGGCCATTGCTCGTGTAAATCGAGTGTATAAAGATAAGGTGGGTGGGCTCATTGTAGATTATGTGGGTATTGCATCTGCTTTGAAACAGGCCATGAATGATTATACAGTTCGTGATAGGAAAAATTATGGGAATATGGATATCGCTAAGGCGGCTTATCCGAAATTTTTAGAGAAACTCGATGTATGCCGAGATTTGTTCCATGGTTTTGATTACCAAGAATTTTTCGGAGAATCTGATTTGAGGAGGGCAAAAACCGTCACCGCAGCGGTTAATTTCATGTTGGATCCCAAGAAGAAAGAGGATATGGAAGATTTCTTGAAACAAGCCTTGCTGCTTCATCAGTCTCTTTCACTATGCTCGTCCATTGTGTCCGAAACGCTTCGCTTTGAGGCTGCTTTCTTTGAGACGATCCGGGTACAACTTATGCGATTCATGAATCAGGGAGATGACAGAAAATTATCCTTGAAGGAAGTGAATGAGCGGATAGCTGAACTTTTAAAGCAGAGTATCCAGGCTGGAGGCGTGAAAAATCTCTTTGCCGATGTGGACGAGGCATTCTCTATTTTCGACCCGAAATTCTTGGAAGAAGTGGGGCGGATGAAGGAGAAAAATATTGCGGTGGAATTATTGAAAAAACTTATTGGGGATCAGGTAAAGATTTATAAGAGAACCAATGTAGTCAAGTCAGAAACGTTTAGTGAAAGCTTGCAGAAGACTATGAATCGCTACTTGAATGGGCAACTCACCAATGCAGAAGTGATAGAAGAACTATTGCAGCTAGCTAAATCTATTTCTAAGGCTAATGAAGAAGGAAAGAAACTGGGACTTACGGAAGAGGAAAAGGCTTTTTATGATGCTTTGTCTCGGCCGCAGGCGATTCATGATTTTTATCAAAATAATGAGCTCATTGCCATGACAAGAGATCTGACAGAGAAACTTCGCCGCAACGAGACCATTGATTGGCAGCTTAAAGAATCTGCTCGTGCGAAGATGCGTATGATGATACGGAGACTTTTGGATGAGTATCATTATCCGCCGGATGGTCAAGAAGAAGCTCTGACTACGGTCATGGAGCAATGTGAACTATGGGCTGATTATGTGATGGATAAAGAGGAATCTACTTATAGGATAGCTTGTGGGGAAGGAAGCCAGTCCATGGCTGCAGAAGATAGTAGGCCTTATGGATATGGAAGGTAAGAGCCTTTATGGATAACAGAATGGATATTTATCGGTAGGAATGCTCTCTTTACAGCAAGGTGGCATAAAAGCTTTCGGTAGGAAGAGGTAAGCAGTGACCAACTACCATTTCCTATCTATCATTTCCAAGGCACTAGCGGTATAATAGATAAAATATGCTGATGAGACAATATCATCGGTTATCTCATAAGGAAATCAGGCTTTTATCATTGGAATCCGATTTCCATACAGGCAGGAGGAATTTTCATGAACGAAAAACCAAAGTATTATATTACTACCCCGATTTATTATCCTAGTGCGAAGTTGCATATTGGTCATACCTATTGCACATCCATTGCAGATAGCATGGCTCGTTTCAAAAGACTAGACGGCTATGATGTATTTTTCTTGACCGGTTCTGATGAACATGGGCAGAAAATCGAACAGAAAGCAGAGGAAGCTGGTGTTACTCCTATCGAATATACCAATAAAATCGTCGGTATGTTCCAGCAGCTTTGGAAGGAACTCAATATTTCTAATGATGATTTCATCCGTACCACCGAAGAACGTCACAAGAAGGTAGTACAGATGCTTTTCCAGCGTGCCTATGATAAGGGAGATATTTACAAGGGCAAGTACGAAGGATGGTACTGTGTACCTTGCGAATCTTTCTGGCCAGAAAATAAATTGGATGAAAATCATATTTGCCCAGATTGCGGCCGTCCGCTGCAGAGAGTCAGTGAGGAAGCATATTTCTTCAAAATGTCCAAGTATGCTGACCAGTGGATGAAATATATCGAAGAGAATCCAAGCTTCATTCAGCCAGAATCTCGCAGAAATGAAATGATTCAGTTTGTAAAGAGTGGTCTGGAAGACCTGTGCGTATCTCGTACCAGCTTTACTTGGGGTATCAAAGTACCATTTGACCCCAAGCATGTGGTGTATGTATGGTTTGATGCACTGGTCAATTATTTAACTGCTGCTGGGATTGTGGATGATCCAGAAAAATTCAAGAAGTTCTGGCCCGCTGATGTACATCTGGTAGGGAAGGAAATCGTTCGTTTCCATACCATCATTTGGCCTATCATGCTTATGAGCCTGGGTATTGAACTGCCAAAAATGGTTTACGGCCATGGCTGGCTCATTGTAGACGGGGAAAAGATGTCCAAGTCTAAGGGCAATGTGGTAGATCCCATCCCGCTTCTTCAGGAATTTGGTTCCGATGCGATTCGTTACTATCTTTTGAATGATATCCAGCTGGGACAGGATGGCAATTTCAGCCGTGACCGTCTCATTAGCCGTATCAATTCTGACCTCTCCAATGACCTGGGCAATCTTCTCTACAGAAGCCTTTCTATGGTAGAAAAATATAGAAAGGGTGTCCTCACCAAGGGCGATGCTTCTTCTGATGAAACTGTAGCAGCGGCATCTAAGGACATCGAAGCCAAGGCAGTTGAAACTTTGGAAGCATTCCGTGCTGGTATGAATGGCTGGAAAATCAATGATGCGCTGAAAGCGGTATGGACTTTTGTTCGCAGCTTGAATAAGTATGTAGATGTGACCATGCCTTGGGCACTGGCCAAAGACGAATCCAAAGCACCGGTCTTAGATGCTGTATTATACCACCTGTGCGAAGGTCTTCGTTTCGTAGCTCTCATGGCAGAACCGGTCATTCCGATTGCTTGCGAAAAGATGTGGAACCAGCTGGGACTCACCGATTTCAAAGATGCTTGCTACAAAGACCTTACTTGGGGCGGTATTGCTGAGGGTACCCATGTAAATAAAGGACCACAGCTTTTCCCAAGAATTGAAATCGAAGAAGAGGAAGAAGGAAAACCAGCTCCTAAAAAAGCAGAAAAGAAAGGGGCTAAAAAAGAAAAGAAGGCAGAAGAAAAGGCGGATGCTATTTCCATTGATGATTTCTTCAAAACCGACCTGCGTGTCGCTGAAATCTTGACTGCGGAAAAGGTAGAAAAGTCCAATAAGCTTATTAAAATGACCGTTTCTTTGGGCGATGGAGATACTCGCACTGTAGTGAGCGGTATTTCTCAGTACTATAAACCAGAAGACCTCATCGGTAAGCATGTCATTTTCGTATCCAATCTGAAACCTGCCAAACTCATGGGCATCGAATCCCAGGGAATGATTCTGGCAGCTTCTAAGGATGGTCAGCTGCAGGTGCCTTTCGTAAATATGCCTGCAGGCAGTAAGGTGAAATAATGGGTCTTTTTGACACCCATGCCCATCTATATGACAAGGCGTTTGATGCTGACCGAGAAGCGGTGATCGCTAGGATTTTTAAAACCTTAGATTATGTGGTGATCCCGTCAGAAGACGTAACAACCAGCAGGAAAGCTGTGGCTTTGGCAGAAAAGTATGAAAGAATCTATGCGGCTGTAGGGATTCATCCCCAGGTTACCAAAGAGGCTTCTGAAGATGCTATGAGGGAATTGGCGGATATGGCAAAGTCTCATAGCAAAGTAAAAGCCATTGGTGAAATCGGGCTAGATTACTACTATCTGTATACTGATAAGGAAACCCAGAAATATTGGTTTGCTAGGCAGATCGAAATGGCCAAAGATTTGGATTTGCCGATCCTAATCCATGATAGGGATGCCCATGGGGATACTCTTTCTATTTTAAAGGAATATCAAAGTCCAAAGCTTCGTGGTATTCTTCATTGCTTTTCTGGGAGTATAGAAACTGCCAGAGAGCTTATGAAGCTTGGATTTTATATTTCCTTTGCTGGGCCAGTGGTATTTCCCAAAAGTATAAAGCTCAAAGAGGTGGCCAAAGAGATTCCTATGGACCGGCTTCTGATAGAAACAGATAGCCCATACTTGACTCCGCCGCCTCATCGAGGTAAACGAAATGATCCATCCAATGTGGTATATGTGGCACAGGAAATAGCCAGATTGAAACATATGGCTATAGAAGATGTGATCGCCCAGACAAGAAAAAATGCATTGGATATCTACCATATTCATGAGCAATAAAAAAGAGTGCATGACAAAATGGAGACCTATTTTGTCATGCACTCTTTTTGCTTTTTAGGATACGTGGAAATACCTTATTATTTTATGTAAGTGAACTTAGAGCCCTTAGAATATGGAGGACTTTTACAAAAAGGAATCAATGCATATTACATTTCGCTTAGTAGTAAGTTTTCCTTTTTTTAATGAATATGATGGTAAGGTAAAATTCATCTCCCCAATTCTATAGATATGTGGTATACTAACTTTAATTCAACGCATCATTTGGTGAAGTTCATGAAGTTTTAGTAGGATAGTGTAGTTTTAGGATTTGAACTTCCAGGATGCTAAAAAATGGAATGGAGGAAAAGTAGAATGGTAGGAAAGAATTGGAAGAAAGTATTAGCAGTAGGTCTTTGTGGTCTCATGGCAGCTGGTGTGTTTGCTGGTTGCGGCGGCAGTGGCAGTGCTTCTAGTGGGGACAAGAAAAAAGTGGGTGTGGTACAGATCGTACAGCATCCAGCCTTAGATGAGTCCAATAAAGGATTTGTAGATGCTTTGAATGAAAAAGGGCTCAAAGATAAGGTAGAAATCGACCAGCAGAATGCTCAGGGAGATCAGTCCAATCTAAGATCTATTGCCAATCGGTTTACCTCAGGGAACTATGACCTTATTTGTGCGATTTCAACGCCAGCAGCCCAGTCCATGGCCAATGCGACAGATAAGATTCCGATTATTTGTACAGCCATTGCAGACTTTGAAAATGCAAAGCTGATGAAATCGGAAAAGACACCGGATAGCAATATCACAGGTACCCATGATAGAGGTCCTTTGGATAAGCAAGTGGCCCTCATTCATGAGATCCAGCCTAATGCTAAGAAAGTGGGGATCATTTATAATTCCAGTGAAATCAACTCAGTGATCCAGGCAGAGCGGCTCAAGAAAGAATGCCAGCCTTTAGGCTTGGAAGTGGTGGAACTCACTGTGAATTCAGTGAATGATGTGCAGCAGGTAGCAGAAGGATTCCTAGGGGGAAAAGTAGATGCTATTTTTGTTCCCACAGATAATATCATTGCCTCTTCCATTCCTACACTGATGGCAGTGGCAAATAAGGAAAAGATTCCTGTGTATGGGGCAGAAGTGGGACATGTAAAGTCTGGAGTACTGGCTTCCGAGTCCATTAGTTTCTATGATATTGGTCATAGAGCAGGGGAGATGGCAGCAGAGATTTTGCAGGGGAATAAAACAGTGAAAGATTTCCCTGTAGAAGGGGCTGACAAATCGAAGCTGTACATCAACAAAGCGGAAATGGAATCCTTGGGGATTCAAATCCCGAAGTCCATTTTAGACAGAGCAGAAATGGTGTAAATAGGAAATGGTATGTATAGGCCTTTGATTAGGAGCTTTTGGGGTTCCAGTCATCCTATTTCATAAAAAGGTTACAGAAGAGTAACTTTTGTCTGTAAGGGGAACAGAGAAAAGTTACTCTTTCCGATTATGGAGAGGAAATGAGAGAAGAAAAATGAGATTGGCTGCAAAGCTCAAGCAATTATGGTGGCTCATGTTGGTTTTTGCCATTTGTAATGTGGTCATAGCAGTGATGCTGTATCAGGGGAATCAGACGGAAGAGCCCAAAGAAGTGACCTATATCCCTAAAAAGGATATGTATGATATAGGGATACTCCAGGAAGCGGATCTTCCAGAACAGAACAAAATGACTGAAGGTGTCATGGCTGCCCTTCAGGCGGGGGGATACCAAAAGGATAAGCAAATCCGAGTAGAATTGATACAGGCTAAGGGAAGTCAGAAAAAGCTAGAAGAGGGAGCTAAAAAGATGGCTCGCAAAGGGAAAGATCTGGTCATTACCGTAGGGACGACATCCACTAAAGCGATGGCCAAGGCTTCTCAAAGTATACCAACCGTAGGGGTAGGGGTCTTATATTTCCAAAAAGATGAAGAGCTATCCAATCGTAAAAATATCACCGGTGTGACTGACTATCCTTTGGTGGTTACTCAAATCCGGACAGCTGCTCGTTTTATCAAAATGGATTCCTTAGGGATGATTTACAATCCAAAAGATGAAGCTTCTATGCAACAATTACATCTTTTACGGGCTGTAGCAGAGAAGAAACATATTCATTTGTATGAAGTAGCCTATGATGAGAATAAATTGCCAGAATTGCAATTTAATAAGCTGGTAGGTCATGTACAGGCTGTGTATGTACCAGAAGACGTGGAAATTTTAAAACATTTTGATTCACTGGTAGACGTAATGAATGATGCCAAAATTCCGATCATTGGGGAACAAGCGGAAATGGTACAGCGGGGGGCTGTCATTTCTGTATCCCCATCCTATTATCGCATGGGCTTTTCCGGTGGTCGGATGGCTACTTGGCTTCTTAAGGGAGATGTTCTTCCTTCGGACATTGCCATTGTACGGCAGAATGATCCCGATCTAGTAGTCAATATGAAGCAGATCAATGCCATGCAGCTTCCTCTTCCAGGAGAACTTTGGCAGCGGTCTAGAAAATTGTATCTCTATGATGGCCAGCCGCCTAGACCGTAAAGTAAGCATAGAAAGATGGTAGGGGAACATTCTATAGGTTCCTAGTGGTGATATGAAATAGGTAGATATAAAATAGGCACTGCCTATTTTATATCCCTGTATGTAGTAAAGGAGAATAGTAGTTATGGTAGATTTAGCATTTTCCACAGTAGCCCAAGGGCTCATGTGGTCTATTTTGGCAATTGGTGTATTTCTTTCTTTCCGTGTATTGGATGTACCGGATATGACT
Source organism: Dialister sp. UBA6422 (assembly GCA_002439665.1). GTDB lineage: Bacteria > Bacillota > Negativicutes > Veillonellales > Dialisteraceae > Dialister. The sequence continues at coordinate 13,097 of DJPC01000059.1, read as the reverse complement.
TGCGAAGGGAGCTTTCCTTTAGGTGGGGCTATTGCAGCGGCTTTGATCGCTGGAGGCCAGTCTCCTTGGGTAGCTATCGTAGCGGGAGCTTTGGGAGGACTCGTAGCTGGGGTCATTACAGGGATTTTGTATACTAAATTAAAAATTCCTGCTATTTTGGCTGGTATCTTGACCATGATTGCTTTGTATTCCATCAATCTGCATATCATGGGGAAAGCCAATATTTCTCTTCTTCGGGTAGATACCATTTTTTCTACCACTGCTTCGCTGCTTCATGTCAGTCATTCTGTAGCAGCCTTTGTGGTACCTGCTATTTTGATGGTACTTATTGCTGCTTTCGTATATTGGTTCTTTGGTACAGAACTTGGTATGTGTATCCGTGCTACGGGTTATAATCCTCAAATGGTTCGTGCCCAAGGGGTCAATACAGATACCATGATCATCATGGGGCTTTTCATTTCCAATGCCTTGATCGGTCTTTGTGGTGCTGTGGTGGCACAGAATAATGGTTTTGCTGATGTAGGAATGGGCATTGGCACCATTGTTATCGGCCTGGCTTCTGTCATTATCGGGGAAGTCATTTTAGGCGTAGATAGCTTCTCTGGTTCTTTGGCAGCTGTCGTATTGGGATCTGTTATTTATCGTGTGGTCATCGCCATTGTACTTTATCTGGGTATGCCACCAAACGATTTAAAACTTTTTACTGCTATCATTGTCATGCTGGCTTTGGCTGCTCCTATGATTAAGGGTAAAGTGAATATCGGAAAGGTAGGCTAAGAGAGATGTTACAGGTAACCAATATTTCAAAAACCTTTTTTAAGGGAACCACCAATGAAAAGAAAGCTTTGAATGGACTTTCTCTTACATTACATGATGGGGATTTTTGTACTGTTATTGGCGGCAATGGGGCAGGGAAAAGTACCCTTTTGAATTCTATCGCTGGGGCTTATATCCCTGATAGTGGGACCATTACTATCAATGGCCATGACGTGACCCATGTGAGTGAATATAAGAGAGCCAAGTACATCGGTCGTGTATTCCAGGACCCTTTGAAAGGCACAGCTGCTGGTATGCAGGTGGAAGAAAATTTACTTCTTGCTTCTCGTCGCGGGGAAAGCCGGAGACTTCGCTGGGCATTCTCCTCTGGGGACCATGAAAAATATAGAGATATGGTGGCCCGGTTGGATTTGGGATTAGAAAATCGATTAGGAACTCGTATAGGGCTCTTATCTGGTGGACAGAGACAGGCATTGACCCTTCTCATGGCGACTATGAAACGCCCAGATATTCTGCTCCTCGATGAGCCAACAGCAGCTCTTGACCCTAAAACAGCGTCTAAAGTGCTTAAAATTACCGATGAGATTGTCCATGAACAGCATTTAACCACACTGATGATTACCCATAATATGAGAGATGCTTTGAAATATGGCAATCGCCTCATCATGATGAATAGCGGACGCATTATTGCGGATTATACACCGGAAGAAAAGAAACACTTGACCATTGAAGATTTGTTGAAGAAGTTTGAAGAAACATCTGGTACAGTGAGCGATCGTGTGGCTTTGGGATAAATAAAGAAAGATAGGCAAAAAGACTGCCCTGAGCAGTCTTTTTTGTGTATCATGGATAAGCAGGAGATTCATATCTCCTTTTCTGCTTTGAGGTATTTCTAAAATGTGAGATAGTATAACTATATCCGACAATGCGTTTCATACCGCAAGAGCTGCCCCCTCCGCCTACGGCATCTTCCCCGAAGGGGCGATAGGTAGTGGGTAGATTAACCCCCAACCCCCTAAACCTTTAAGCCAATCATCTCTTTCCCGCCTCTTCCCTCTTAGGAGAGTACATAGCAAATAACGATCAAACCCATAAGGAGGTATCTATGAATACATTTCAAACTTGGCAGTTATTATTAGACAAAGGACTCCTTTCAGAATCTGATTCGGTCACATTCATTGACGGCCACGAAGCACGTTCTATATCTATTTCTTTAGACCATCCTTTGGTGATTTCTTCCCTGTCCCATGAAGAGCAGCAGATTTTTGGAAAACGGCTTCTTTGTGTGTACGAAAAGGATTCTCCTATCTTATGTATTTCTACTGATGGAAATATTCTTACCTTGACCATAGAAGAATTCAATACCTATGACATAGGGAATATGATTTGCTTCTTTGATCAGAGAAAAGCCCATATCAGACCGGTGACTCCTTTTTCTTTATCCTCTATTGAAAAGACGGTAGAACGTTTATTAGCTCCTGGGGGCTGTCCTTGGGATAGAGCCCAAGATCATCTTACCCTTCGGACCTATTTCTTACAGGAAGTATATGAAGTCATCGATGCTATCGACAAAAATGATATGGTCAATTTAGAGGAGGAATTGGGGGATGTATTGCTCCAAGTGATTTTCCATGCCGCTTTAGCAGAACGGGAAGGATACTTTTCTATGCAAGATGTGGTGAATGGCATCACCCATAAAATGGTAAGACGGCATCCATTTGTCTTTGGCCATATGACCATGGAGGAGACAAAAGAAGCTTTAGGAGATTGGGAAAAACGGAAAAGATTGGAAAAAAACAGGAAATATCTGCTTTCCGGGGTCTCTAGGTACTTGCCAAGCCAGTTGTTAGCGTGTATAATTCAAAGGAAAGTTGGTTCCAATGGAAGGGAAAACATCTTCTTTCGAGAAGATATCCAAGAGGATATTAGGAAATTGATTTCCTCCATCTTGTCTAAGGGAACGACTCAGGATAAAGAATTCCTTGCTGGTGCATTCCTTTTCGCCATTGACCGTGTATTCGGCGAAGCAGGAGTGGAGCCTGAATTGGCATTGCATCGGTTTTCTTTGCAGTTTATGGATCAGTTCCAAGCATTTGAAAGGGAGCTTTTACGAGCTGGGAAGAATCTTATGGATTTGACACCTGAGGAGACCCGTTATGAATGGCAAAAATTCAGTGAGACCCATTGAATGATCTTATCCATAGGAGCTAGGAAGCGGCTTATTATTAAGGCGTTTCAAAAAGCGGGATTTTCCGCTCATTATTAAAGGAGGATGTTTAGTTATGAACAAAACAGAACTCATCACAGCAGTTGCTCAAGAAGCAGAAATGACAAAGAAAGACGCTGAAAAGGCAGTCAAAGCTGTCTTGGATGTTGTATCTCAGGCATTGGTTAAGGGTGAAAAAGTACAGCTCATCGGCTTTGGTACTTTTGAAGTTCGCGAACGCAAAGCTCGTATTGGCCACAACCCATCCACTCAGGATGAAATCAAGATCCCAGCTTCTAAGACTCCAGCATTCCGCGTTTCTAAACAGCTGAAGGAAAAAGTAAATGTAAAAAAAGCTAAAGCTAAAAAAGCAAAAGCAAAGAAATAAGACAATGAAAAAATCCATGATGGAATCGATGTCAATCATCATTTCATCATGGATTTTTTTGTTGCTAGTTGTTTGGCTTCCAC
>DJPC01000059.1:273-9606 GCA_002439665.1 Dialister sp. UBA6422 | reverse complement strand
AACTATTTACCCCACAATATACGGCACAGCGTCGATGTCTTTCACTGGCATGAGATGAGCGCCATCGGCATGGATATCTCTGAGGCCCTGTACCAGTTCTTTGGAAATAGCAAGCCCGGTTTCTCTTCCGCCTGTTTCCATGAGACGTAATACTTTCTCTGGAATGGTAATGCCCGGTACTTTATCATTTAAGTAATTGGCCATTTTGAAGCTTTTCAGTGGTACAATCCCGAAAAGAATCGGTAAGTCTAAATCCTTAGCGGCAGCAAGGAAATCTTCGGCTTGTTTGATGTCATAAATCGGTTGTGTCTGGATGAATTGGGCACCGGCTTTCTTCTTTCCTTCTAGACGGCGAATTTCACTGTCTAGATCATCAGTTCCTGGATTTCCTGTGGTACCGATATAGAAGTTGGTAGGTACGGTTAATTCGTGGCCTTCTAAATCGTATCCTTCATTGAGGCAGCGAGCGATTTCAATGAGGCCATTGGAATCCACTTCAAAGACGCCTTTGGCATGAGGATGATCACCGATAGAAGGCGGATCACCGGTTAAAGTCAAAATATTGTGCACCCCAAGTGCTGCAGCACCCATGAGTTCTGCCTGAAGGCCAATGACATTTCTATCACGGCAGGTGAGGTGGAAAATGGATTCCACATGGTATTTTTGCTGAATAATGCAAGAAAGGGCAATAGGGCTCATGCGAAGTTTGGCCATAGGGCAGTCAGATACATTGACAGCATCTACATAGGGAGCGACTTTTTCTACCTGTTCTTCTGTGTAAGCAGAAGAGGCACTCTTTGGTGGATCCACTTCTGTAGTGATGGTAAAGATATGCTTTTGATTTTTTTCTTTTAATGTAGACATATATAAACCTCTTTTCTTGGATGGTGACTAGGGATTGGGAATTCAGAATCATGTTGATAGTTGGTAGTTGTTTGAATCAGATCACTAACAACTATCAACCAATAGCTCTATTATTTTTCCATGAGCCGGTCGGCTTCCTTGATGGCAGCGATACCGTCTTTGCAGTATGCATCAGCTCCGATAGAAGCGGCATAATCTTTGGTGACCACAGCGCCTCCCACTAAGATGGAGACTTCAGGATATTTTTCTTTAACCAAAGTGACTGTTTTTTCCAGTTCTGGCAGGGTGGTGGTCATGAGAGAGCAAAGCCCCAATAAGTCTGCCTGGTTTTCTTCGATAGCTTCTACGAAGGATTCAGGGGATACATCTTTTCCTAAATCTATGACTTTATATCCACTGTTTTCTAAAAGGGCGGATACAATATTTTTCCCTAAGTCATGAATATCTCCCTGTACAGTACCGAGGACCAAAACACCTTTGGCATCGAAAGCACTGCTAGGAAGGAGTTTTTTGATGAGCGTGAAGGCACTTTGCATGGCTTCCGCAGACATCATGACCTGGGGGAGGAATACTTTTCCCTGGTTCCAATCATTTCCGATTTCAATCATAGCGGCGGTGAGTCCATTTTTAATAATTTCATCGGAAGAAATTTGGGCTTCTATAGCGGCCTGCGTACTCAAAGCGGCGTCCTCTTTTTCCCCTTGTTTTACGGCCATTTTGATCTGTTCTATAGGGGAGAGAGCAGAAACTGTCTCTTTTTCTTTGGGGAGAGTTTCCGCAGGGGCTACATTGGATTGCGCTTCTTTAATAAAGGAAGCAGCGCCTTTATCAAATCCTAAAAGTAATTTGGCATTAACAAAAGCATCTTTCACTCCTTGGTCCAAAGGATTGACGATAGGAGCATTCATACCACAAGCCAGAGCCATGGTCAGGAAAGCCGCATTGATGCGAGGTCTTTCAGGAAGGCCAAAGGAAACATTACTGGTACCCATGACACAAGGGAAACCAAATTCTTCTTTATACCGCCGGATGGTATGGAGTGTTTCCCTAGCGCCTGTATCACTGGAACCAATGGTGAGAACCAATGGATCCAGTAGCAAATCTTCTTTTCTTAGGCCCGCTGCTAAGGCTTTTTCTTTGATGTATTGAATGACACGAATTCTTTCCTCTGCCGTCTGGGGGAGATTTCCCTTTTCGATAGGAAGGCATAGGAGAGCGGCCCCGTAGGTTTTGGCCAATTTTAAAATGGCTTCCAGGCGTTCTTCATTTTCCGCATTGGCAGAATTGATGAGCGGACGACCAGGATACAATTTGAGCGCTTTTTCCAGTACCGCTGGATCAGTGCTATCAATGGAGAATGGGACAGGGCAGAGCGTGGACAGCTGAGAAATGGCCGCTTCCATCAAAGCCACTTGGTCAGCGCCAGGGACACCCATATTTACATCCAGTACATCTGCGCCAGCTGCTACTTCCTGGAGTGCTTCTTTCTTTACAGAGACAAAGCTTCCCCTTTGCAGGTCTTCTCTCATCTTTTTCCGACCTGTTGGATTGATTCGTTCTCCGATTTTGACAGGGGCATAGTCATCGCCGATGAATACGGTCTGAGTACGAGAGGTGAGAGCGGTAAATGGCTTGACCGGTTTCTTAGGAGGTACTTCTACATCTTCTAAGGCTTTTACCAAAGAAGCAATATGCTCTGGGGTTGTACCGCAGCAGCCGCCTAGATAGGATACTCCGGCAGCAGCGAATTCTGGTGCTTTGCTAGCAAATTCTTCTGGAGAGAGAGGGAAATGGGTTTCTCCATTTTCCAATACGGGCATTCCGGCATTGGGCTGGATGATGATGGGCTTATTGGTGTAAGGCGCCATTTTCTTGGCTACTTCTAAGAGTTTATCTGGCCCTACAGAGCAATTGGCACCGATAATATCAGCACCCATGGCATCTAAGAGAATGACAGCGGCTTTGGGGTCTGTCCCTGTGATGGTTCTGCCCTCTTCGGTATAAGTCATCTGGCAGATGACCGGAAGGTCTGAAGCAGCTTTGGCTGCCACGAGGGCGGCTTTCATTTCCTGGATATCAATGATGGTCTCAATAATGAGAGCATCGGCACCGGCATTGGCGAGTGCTTTGGCCAGGCGGTAATAGTTTTCACAGGCTTCATCAAAGGACAAATCGCCCAATGGCTTTAGAAATTTACCTGTAGGGCCCATATCGCCTGCTATTTTTACTCTAGAGCCACAAGCGGTGCGGACATTTTGTACTGCTGCTTGGGCGATTTTTTCTACTTCATTTTCTAAGTCATAATCTTTTAGTTTGATCGGGCAAGAGCCAAATGTATTGGTGGTAATATACTGGCTTCCTGCATCGGCGTATTCTTTATGAATCCGCTGTACGACTTCAGGATGGGTGATGTTGTAATAGTCTGGGCAGTCGCCTGCGGTCAGACCATATCGTTGTAACATAGTTCCCATTCCGCCATCAAAAAATATCATAGTCCATCTCCTTGTATTTACTCAATTTATTATATTATTAGGTAGTTTACTCTATGCATGGAATATCCAAATTTTACTTCATCTATTCAGTCCATAGCAAGTATAACTACAGAAGAAAGTTTAGGGTAGGATATAGTTTTACCCAAACTTTCATGATATAGATATGCTATCAAGCAAATTATAATATGTATTATACTACTTGCTGACTTAAGATTGCCTAAAAGGACAAGTCTGTAAGGTGCAATTTCTGCATTTTACGGGAGCAGGCTTTTTGGCACATTGGGAAATCCCAATAATAGCAGAAACAGATTTCCTTGGAAATAGCATGGAGTGATCTGTCACAGAAATTCCAATTTCTTCTGTACCGATGAGGGTACAGAATGGTTTCTGCTGTATCACAGGCCAGTCTCCATAGCCAGGGGAAAAACGCCAGATGGTTTTTTGTCCAAGCTTTAGAGATTCTTTTTGGATTAGATTATCTACCTGGTCGGCCAATTGTTCCGTAGCCGCAGTGGCAGCTGCATCCAAGAGTAATCCTTGTAAATATTCTCCCTTTTTAAAATGAGCATCCGATGCTTTTTCGATTTCATCGCCCACAGTGACCGCTAGTACTCCTACGGAATACGATTTAGAAAGATGCCTGGTGATGGAACGTCCTTGGAGTACCAAAGGATGCTCGCCCCCTATTGTTTCTGTTTCAGGGTCATAGGGGAGGATTTGCCAGATTCCTCTAGGTTCAGCTAGTGCCAAAGCTTCTTGTACCGCCTGATCAATAGCGGATGTGGGGAATTCTTTGACTTTAGGAGATAATCCAGCATATCTCATCATTTCTTTTCGATCGATTTCGAATAAAGTGCCATTATATAAAGGCATAGGAACACCTCCTTATATGGTGTTTATAAGCTATCTCATTATTTCTCAATAAAAAAATCTTCCATCCCTAAGGGACGAAAGATTTCGTGTTACCACCCAAATTCACTTATACATCACTATATAAGCCTCTATTTGTACGCTGGTCTTGATGACCTTGATACATCAGCGCTGTATCGGGCGCTCCCGGGATGCTTCATGATTCAGCCTTCCTGGCTCCAGGGCCATGTTCAACAAATTAGTCTATGCTCCTTTTCACCCACCGGAGCTCTCTGCTATAGCTTCTTTTGTTTACTCTTCCTGTCATTGCCAATTTTTAATTGTATGTACTATATCATATGGGAAAGGGAGTGTCAATGAAAGGGGAGAAGGATATTTTTATACTTAGCCATCTATCCTTATATCACTCACTCTGGCCCCAAAGTATCACGCTTTTCATTGCGATGGGCCATATAATTGGCCACTTTTTTACCAGCCTGGCTCATTTGGTGGCTGGTATTTCTGAATTTATGCAAAGTGGTGGAACGGGAACGAATGCGAGGCTTCATGTCTGGGTTGATATTTCCCCGTTTGACAGAAGTGGCCCGGATCTTTTCTGGCTGCAGAGTGCTCCGCAGGACCGTCATGGTTTTGGCAGGAAGTAAATCGCCATCAAAACTGTATATATCCACCGCTGCATAGCCTAGCTTGGGATAGGCATGAATACAAATATGGGCTTTATTGCCATAAGCGGCTACGGTGATTTCTTCCTCTGTTTCATGATAGAAGGTATCATTGGTGGTCATGCCTAGCTGATGGGCTGCTTGATTCATAGCAGAAAGAAGAGATTTGGAAGAAGTGATCTCCTCTTGAATGCATCCGTAGCAGTCGACTAGCAAATGTTTTCCGATATAATTATCCATATATTTCAATCCTTTTCTTAATGCAGATATTTTACTACCCATTATAACAGATATGACAAGCTTTTGCAGAAAGAGTTTCCAGGAATTTTTCCCTGTGCCCTGTTACCCACTTTCTTTTCCTGCCCATACAAGTATAAGGCTCCTGTGTTTGTGGACATAGGAGCCTATCAGCCACACGAAGGTCTTATAAGAAACAAGGTCTGCTATATATATATATTTATTTTTATACAAAAAAACGTTGACCTTATGCACCGTATGCTATACAATCAACTTATGAATGAGATGAAAATAAGGCACTTTCTTGGTGTCATGGTCTATAAAGAAAGGACTTTTAATATGAAACGCTATAGAATTATGAAAATCAAGGAAATCATCCAAAATCAGGTGATTGAGACCCAGGAAGAACTGGCAGAAGCTTTGAAAAAAGAGGGCATTGTGGTGACCCAGGCCACCGTATCTCGAGATATCAAAGATCTGATGCTTTTAAAGGTTCCTTATAAAAATGGCCATTATAGATACGCTTTGGCTAGCGAAAAGCCGAATATGCTTTCTAGAAATCATACGGCCATTTTGTTCCAGGAAGCCATTATTAAAATGGATTATGCAATGAATCAAGTGGTACTTCATACCCTTCCAGGTTCGGCTTCTTCTGTGGCATTTGCCATTGATCATGCGAAAAATGATGAAATCATTGGTACTTTGGCAGGGGATGATACGGTGCTCATTATTGTTCGTACCCCAGAAGATGCCCCGATTTTGCTCAAGAAAATTCAAGGTATGCTGAAAAATTGAGGTGACATGACATGCTGCAAAGCCTTCATATCGTCAATTTTGCTATTATTGAAGACACCGTGATTGATTTAAGTAGCGGCGTAACTATTTTTACTGGTGAAACAGGGGCCGGGAAATCTATTCTCATTGATGCATTGGCCGTATTGATCGGCCGAAGAGCTAGGACAGATCTGATCCGCACAGGCGCGGATTTCTTTAAAGTAGAAGGTGTTTTTTATGGAGATGAAGCGCTTTCTGAAGAACTGAAAGAGGCTGGGTTTGAAACCGAAGGAAATGAAATCATCATTTCTCGCCGGCTCAATAAAAATGGAAGAGGGATTTGTACCATCAATGGGAATTTCTGTACGGTGAAACAGCTGCAGCTCATTGGTAAAAAATTGGTTCGCCTTCATGAACAAAATGACAATATGGAATTATTGTCTATCCCATTTTGTGAACGGATGGTAGATTCAGGGACTCCTGAGGTCATCGAAGCCTATCATTCATATCAAGAATCCTATAAGGAATGGAAGCGTCTGAAAGATGCGCTAGATGATTATGATGCCAGAAAACAGGAACGAGAACGCCGGCTAGATACATTGGAATGGGAGCTCAACCAAATCTCTGCTGCTGGATTGCATCCAGGAGAGGATGAGGAAGTAGAGAAAAAATTATCTGTATTGGAAAATCATGAAAAGATTTTTCGCTCCGTTCATAATGCCATTGATTCCCTCACCGCTGATGGAGGGCCCCAGGATCTGATAGGAGAAGCGGTGAAAGAAATCTCTGCGGTGTCTCGATTTGATGACAGTTTGGACAGTTTTGTGGAGTCTTTAAATTCGGCGACCTATGCCTTGGAAGATGCTATAGGAGGTATGGAATCCTATATTTCCGACACTGACTTTTCTGAAGAGGAACTGAATAATCTGCAAGATCGAGATGAAATCATTCAGGAGATGAAGCGGAAATATGGTCCTGAGCTATCGGATGTGCTTTCCTATGAGGCCAAAGCCCAGGAAGAATATGCCTCTTTAAAAGAAGTCATTTATGACAATGATTCTCTTCGTAAGAATTATGATGACTTAACTCAGCTTTTGATAAAGAAAGCTGATACATTAAATGCACTTCGTCGTATTTCTTCTGAAAAGATTCTGACCAAAGTGTTGTCTTCTCTCAAAGACATGGGTATGGAAAATGCCAGGATGGAACTTCATCTCATGCCTTCTCAGACACCTATGCCTAATGGAGCCGCAGAAATGGAATTTTATTTTTCTGCCAATCCAGGAGAACCTCTTCGGAGTATGAGAGATACTGCTTCTGGTGGTGAAATTTCTCGTATTGCTCTGGCCATTGAAATGGTGATTTCCAACTTGCTGAAACAGCAAACTCTCATTTTCGATGAAATCGATGTGGGTATCAGCGGGAAAGTGGGACTGCAGGTAGCCAAGAAAATCGGCCTTTTATCCAAGCAGATTCAAGTCCTATGCATCACCCATTTGCCGCAAACTGCTTGTGCAGCTGATAGGCACTACAAAATCGTCAAGTGCATTTCTGATGGACGCACTGCCACTAAAGCAGTATTGCTTGATAAAAAACAGCATTTAGAAGATGTAGCCCAGATGATTTCCGGTACGGAGGATTCTAAGAGTGCTTTGGATTCTGCTATGGAAATGAAAAAGATGGTGAAAGGCATGGCTTAATTCCCTTAGGGCATCCCATGGCTCTCCCATAGAAAAAGAGGGTGTGACAATATACAAACGTATCTTGTCACACCCTCTTCGTGTTTCATGAGAAATATTTAGTGAGTGGTCATTAATCCACTTTTAATTAGCAAGAAAACTGGATTGTAGGTTGCTGGTTGTTGGTTGCCTGGGTCCAACCAACAACTAACAACTATCTTTGTGACACCCACATCATAGTTTTACTGGTAAATCACAATGGTGGAAATATCATCTTGGCTATCTTTTGCATTCGTTGTAGATGGAGAAGGAACGTTCTGATTGGCTGGAGTAGAAACACCGGCTGCCTTGAGTGCTTTGGCTTTAGCCTCTGCTTCTGCTTTCTTTTTGGCTTCCTCAGCTGCTTTTTTAGCGGCCTCTTCAGCGCGGCGCTGTTTTTCTGCAGCGGTTAGATAGACGGTATACTTCGGTGTAGGAGAAACCATGGCATTGATTTCAAATAGTCTGCCCCAAGGGAAATCGGCACTGATGGTGGCCGGATTGATCCCCATTTTCTTCTTAGCAAAGTCCTGTAATTCTGCAATCATTTCCTCTTTCATGGCTGGGGTGGGTTTGTAATTGGTGTGTTCCAACTCGGTCAGGCGGGAAATATTTTTTCTCACATTGGCTTGGTAAGCCCAATTGTCTATATACTGCTCGGTCAGCATATCGCGGTGATTTTCTTTTGTCATTTCTGGGGCCAGTATAGCTTGGGCGATGGCATAGCCGATGGTATTTGATGCGGTGTTCCATCCATTGTAAGCAGCCACTTTATATAAGAGGTCATCTTTGACCATGAGATTCATCAGTGTATTATCTGAACCATTGGCAAAATACACATCTACAATGGAAACAGGAATGCCCCGGTCGATCACGTCTTTGACTTGATTCATGAAATCAGTGGTACTTGGTTTCATCATGCCATAATTGCTAAATTGTCCGGATTCACCAGTAGAGGAAAGAGGGGTATTGACTGCAAGGACAATGTCTGGCTTGCCTTTGACAGCCATAATGCCACCTACTGCTTCTACATGTTCTGCTATGGTTTTTCCAATAGGCTGGCTTTCATAGCTTGGGACGGTATCTTCTGCCCTGCCTAGTGGATAGATGGATGAAAAGGCAGGGGTCAGATGATTGGTATCGTTGTGATAACGAGCGATGAGAAGGAGTGCCAGCTGGTCAGCCCCGGGGAAAGAGCCGTAGATTTTAGGAGAGAGCTTTTGGGCATCTTTGGCTAAATATCTGGCTTCCATGGCAGATTGAGAATGTTTGCTATTGTCATCATGACCTTCGCAGTAGTAAGTAAAGACACCGTCTTTGGTATCTTTCATAAGCATTCTATTGATGGTGTTATTTTTGGTGCGTCTCTTGAACCAGTCTTGCAGATATTCAGAAGGGACAGTGAGCTTTAGAGATAATAAAGTGGCTGTTTCTTCCGGTGTGATGGTACCAGTATCCATTTTGTCTTGCAGGCCGGAAATCTGATACAACGCATTGCCGTAATCAGCATAATAATAAGGCTCTACGCCGCTATTGGATGCATAGGGAGTACGCATGATGGTTCCAAAAGCATAAATAGGAACCGTCGGATAGGATGTATGCAATTGACGGATCCGATTTTCTCTCATCATGAGGGTATCCAAAGATTCATTATGCTTTCTAGAATCTACCAATCCGCCATAAATTAAGGTATCAGTAGAAAGGACAGCACAATCT
>DJPC01000059.1:0-142 GCA_002439665.1 Dialister sp. UBA6422 | reverse complement strand
AATACATCATAGCCTGCTTTTTCGGCGGTAGAAACCGTATAGTCTAAGCTGACGGGCCGGTCGTCTTGAGGAACTAGCAGAATGGTTTTTGCCTCAGCAGAATATAATCCACCTGCCATGAGTAAAGCGGCAGTGAGCAGTG
>DJPC01000116.1:2485-9541 GCA_002439665.1 Dialister sp. UBA6422 | reverse complement strand
GTGCTGGAGTAGCCTTACCAGCTGCAACCTGCAGTTTTACAACTTTGGAAATTTTCTTTGCCATAATGTTACACCTCCTTATCCTTTGTGGAATGTGGTACTTACGGGCTGTAACGGGCCCTCCCACCGTGGGACAAGCCTAGTACAAGACAGTCCCACTATAGAATTAACGAATTGGCTCAAATGCGCCAGCTTCGAGTTCTATCGTAGTTGTGGTGCCGAAATTACTGATATCAGCTTTGATCTTAGTCTTATCATCAGCCACTTCAATAACTTCTGCTGTACGATCTTCAAATACGCCTTTTGTGATGCGTACTCTGTCACCAACAGCTACATCTACAGCTGCTGGTTTTTCTTTGGTCATACCATGAATGATGCGGTCAGCTTCTTCATCAGAAAGCGGAATCGGCTTAGTGGTAGTCCCTACAAAGCCGGTAACCCCTGGTGTATTTCTTACTACATACCAGCTTCTGTCATTGACTTCCATCTTGATCAGAAGATATCCAGGGAATACTTTATGGGATACCATTTTTCTTTTGCCGTCTTTTTCTTCTTCTTCGTCCTGAAGAGGGAGCAAGATTTCAAGAATCGTATCATCCATGCCCATGGAATGAACCTTTCTGGTCAGTGTTTCCTTGACTTTATTTTCATATCCAGAATAGGTATGAATGACATACCAACGGATATCTTTTTCGGAGCCTTCTTTAGGAGCACCGATTTCAGTAGGTGCACTGACTTCAGGTTTATTTTCCTTATTCATTTTCTCGTTTGTAGCTTCGATATCAGACATAGCTCTCCTCCTTTCAGCCTACAGCAGTGACTAACAACTTGGAGAGACCAGCGAATACGAAGTCTACGGCAACAATCAGGAAAGACACAAGAATCACAGACACGATGGTAGCAATGGTGTAGTTAATCATCTGATTCTTAGTCGGCCAGATGACTTTCTTCATTTCCATCTTAGTTTCTTTAAAGAAGCGGCTCCATGCGTTATTGGCTTGCTGTGCTCTTTCTGTTCTGGTTGCTGATGTTTTACGCTTCGCCTTGGCCATGCTCACACCCCAGTTCAATAATCAGAAATTATTTGGTTTCCTTATGAAGGGTGTGTTTGTGGCACCATTTGCAGTATTTCATCAGTTCCACACGTTCAGTGGTGGTCTTTTTGTTCTTGTTTGTACGATAATTGCGGCGCTTGCATTCTGTGCATGCAAGAGTAATTCCTTCACGCATTATTAACACCTCACTCAATCTTTCTTCGGCTCACGGCCAATTAACATGCTTGATTAGTATATCACAAATCGTTCTCAAAGTGCAAGTGGGAACATTGCACTTAAAAAGGCCGGGGCAACCCAGCGATGAAGTTATTGTACCATAGCAGTTATTTCTTTGCAAGGATTTTTTGAAATCATAGGGAAAATTTTCTTGTGATTCGTTGGATAAAAAAAGAGAGGTACTAAACATGGAAATATAAAGAAGCTAATGTTTTTTGCTCTAATCATTTTAAAAGTCTTACAGAAAGAAATGCTTCAAATGAAATGGTAAGACTATCATCTAGCTGTCCATAAAAAACTTACCCTTAGAACTATCAGCATCTTAAGCGCCTTTTCTTCAAAAGCGGTCTGCTTCTATGATCCTTCATGACCTACCATGGCTTTCTTTACATGTAGATTTCATAAAGACACTTTACTTTATATTTTTACCATATTATTACTTTCTTCCTAGATGGAATTGACGGAAGGAAGATAAGCTGAAAAGAAGGAGGTTTTTATGGAAATTCGTTTGGAGCATATTGATAAAGCATTTCAGGGAAAATCTGTCATTTCTGATTTTTCCATGACTATACAAAATGGCAGCTTCACTACTCTTCTAGGCCCTTCTGGTTGCGGGAAAACCACCCTTCTTCGCATGATTGCTGGACTAGAGACACCTGATGCAGGGGAAATCTATGTGGGCGATCGCTGCGTTTTTTCTAAAGAAAAAGAGATTTCTATTCCGCCAGAAAAAAGAGAGCTTGGATTTGTTTTTCAAGACTTTGCTCTATGGCCACACATGACAGTCTTTGAAAACGTTGCCTTCGGTCTTAGGGCCACCCACCAAGTATCCCATCTAGAAGAAACCGTCTTACGTGCCCTTTCCCAAGTAGAACTTGTAGATTACAAAAATCGCTATCCCCATGAATTATCCGGTGGGCAGCAGCAGCGAGTAGCTTTTGCTCGTGCCATTGCCTATGGAAAGGACTGCATCCTTTTTGATGAACCCCTATCTGCATTAGATGCAAAACTTAGGGAGGAAATGAGAGGAGAAATTCGTGATCTAGTGACAAAGCTCCATATGACAGCCATCTTTGTAACCCATGACCAGACAGAAGCGATGGCGATGAGTGATGTCATCGCTGTATTTTCAAAAGGAAAATTGGAACAATATGGTACGCCAGAGGCCATCTATAGCCATCCGGCTACGCCTTTCACAGCCCACTTCGTAGGGGCATCCAATTGGATCGATGATCACCATTTTTTCCGCCCTGAAAAATGTCAGCTTTCTGCATCAGCAAATACAACAGCCTATGAAGCTTCTGTGGTCATGAGCCAATTTCAAGGACAAAATTATCGCATCCATCTAAAAAAAGGAAATAGGGATTGGACACTATTTTCACCAGTTCCTATGACACCAGGACATTCGATCCATCTCTTCGTAAATACCAATGACATGATTGAAGTCTAAAAAGTGACTAATCATACAACTAACAACTAACAACTAACAACCCCGAGTATAGCTCATACAGGTACGCACTGAAATACTAAATGACTGCATACTACATGTGCCCATGATCTATCCACTTATCATCCAGGATATATATTCACATAAAGGAGTCTATAATGAAAACAAGTACCAAAAAAATCATCGTCTCTGCTGTGGCTTGTGCCATGGCACTATCCCTTACAGCCTGCGGTACCAAAACAGAACCGCAAAAAGCAGCTTCCGCTGCCCCTGCCACGGGAAAAGTAACCGTATACATGCCATCCCCTGCTGGTCTTTCCAATAAAATCGCCAAAGGTTTTGAAAAAAAGACTGGTATTAAAGTAGAACAGTTCCAAGGGACTACAGGAGAAATCTTAGCTCGCCTGGAAGCAGAAAAATCCAATCCTGTAGCAGATGTGGTGATCCTGGCTTCCTGGTCTGACGGTTTATCTATGAAACAAAAGGGAGAATTGGCTTCCTATACACCACAAAATGCAGACAAAATGGTAAAGGACTTCAAAGACAATGACAATGAACTTTTCGGCTATAGTGCTTCCGCCGTAGGCGTCATTTATAACAAAAATGTCATTCCTGAATTATCTGCAGACTGGAAAGAACTTTCTGACCCGAAGTATGAAGGAAAGCTGGCTATTCCGGATCCTGAAAAATCGGGGGCTTGTAAAGATTTCCTAGCTGGCTACATATCTGCCTATGGATGGGATGCATTAGAAGGAATGGCTAAGAATGGCATGAAAGTACCAGGAGCCAATAAAGCAGCCCTAGAAGCTGTCACCACTGGAGAAGTGGGTATCCTTGTGGCCGGTGTAGACTACAACGCCTACTCTGCTATAAAGAAAGGAGAACCCCTTGCCATTTATTATCCAAAGAGTGGTACCATCGTCAATCCACGGCCTGCTATGATGATGAAGAGTGCACCGGACAAAGAAAATGCACAGAAATTCATGGATTACCTGCTTTCTGATGAAGTCCAGAAAATGGTCGCTGATGCTTATCTGATCCCTGGTAGAAGCGATGTAAAAGCCAAGAACACGGACCTCAAAGATATTCCGCAGATAAAGCCTGATTGGGAAAAAATGATGTCCATCGCTTCAGAGACGGCTGCTAAGCTCAATGCCCTCTGCAAATAAGGAGGATCTATGACCTTTTTGAAAAAGAATATGGGCTACATCTTAGTCGGACTGGTCCTTCTTTTCCTAGTGGTCGCTCCTCTTCTTACGATTTTCGTCAAGGCCGTCATCATCAATGACAGCCTTGATTTTTCGTATGGAGCCCAAACACTAAGAGAAGAAGGAAACCTCCCCATGATCGCCAATTCCCTCCTTCTAGGACTTCTTGTGACCATCACATCCACCGTATTAGCTATGCCCCTTGCTTTCCTCTTTTCTCGCACAGAATTTGCTTTAAAAAAGCACCTGGATCTCCTCTTTCTGGTTCCCTTCATGACGCCCCCTTATATCGCTTCCATGGGATGGATCCTCTTTATGCAAAAGCGAGGCCTTTTTGCACAGCTCTTCCCAGCCTTTCCCGATGGGATCCCCGCCTTCTTTACCTTAGGCGGCCTGGTCTTAGTGATGAGCCTTCATCTCTTTCCTTTCATGATGATACTCCTAAGAAATGCCATGATGAATATCCCCTCTAGCCTTCTAGAATCTGCCGCTGTCATGGGAGCCAGCTTCCCTAGAAGAATGAAAAACATATTTTTCCCTCTCCTTCTAGGAAATTACGCCATCGGGGCACTTCTTATCTTTGTGAAAACCCTTTCTGAATACGGGACCCCTTATACCTTAGGGCGACGCATCGGTTTTGATGTATTTACCACCTCCATCCATCGCTATGCCTCTGTGGCGCCCATTTCCTTCGGCAAGGCCGCTGTGCTCGCCTCAGTGCTCATCACCATTTGTCTGCTATTATGGATGATACAAAATACCATTACCACAAGGAAAAGTTATTCTCTTCTAGGCGGGAAAGGAAATCGCAGTGCACAGATGCCCCTATCTCACTTAGCCAAAGGCCTAGCCTGGGCATACCTCATCTTCATACTTGTCCTTTCTATAGGAATTCCCTATTTCTCCATCATTTCCACCTCTCTCATCAAACTCCGCGGTTTTGGCTTGGCGGCAGGAAATTTCACACTAGCTCACTACCAAGAACTTTTCAGTGAAACAGAAAATGATGCCCTGGCTGCCATCGGAAATAGTCTATTCCTAGGCATTACTTCAGCCACCATTTGTGCCATCTTGGGTACTCTCATCGTCCTCACAGTCAGGCAGCACAAAAAAGGAGGCAAACTCCTAGAAGCCACCAGCTTACTTCCCGAAATGCTTCCCGGTATCGTCCTTGTGATCGGTATCATGCTCTTTTGGAATGATATCTATGCCATTCTTCCTTTATATAACACCATGGGAATCCTTGTCATCACCTATGTGATACTCTTCCTCCCTTACACCGTACAATACGTCACCTCTTCTTTCACCCAAATGAATCAAAGCCTTGTAGAAGCAGGACGCATCTTTGGTGGAAGCCCTTTCTATATATTTAGAAAAATTACTCTTCCCCTCATTATGAAAGGCATTGCGGCTGGTTGGATGATGACTTTCATCATTTCTATCCGTGAACTAGTCGCTCCAAGCCTCATCGCACCACCCAATACCCTAGTGATTTCTACTTATATTATGCGCGAATTTGAACAAGGCAGCGTCTCCCTTGGCATGTCTATGGCCGTCCTCTGTGTGGCCATCACAGTCACCGCACTGATGGTATTGAAGAGGAGATAAATTAGTTGTTGGTTGTCTGTTGTTAGTTGTCTGGGCCAAACAACTAATAACTAACAACAGTGACAATAAAAGGAAGAAGCGTTTACATTTCACGGTAAACGGTATACCGTTTGATCAATTACCCCTTAAACCAATGCAATAATGTCATAGCGTAAATTGTCTCCCTTCCATTGCGATACATAAACCTTAAACCCATATCTTTATGTTGTCAGTTGTTAGTTGCTAGTTGTCGGAGGCCCAAACAACTAACAACCAGCAACTAGCAACTAACAAAGACAATAAAAAAGCCGCAGCTTTCGCTGCGGCTTTTTTATTGCTAGCTATTAGAACTTGTAGTTGAGAGATACGTTCCAAGCGCTGTCATCGTACTTAGATGCATTCTCTTTGCTATAACCATCAATATCGAAAGCTAGTTCACCACGGAGATATACGTTCTTCTGGAGGGTAACCTGAGCAACTGCATTCCAGAATTTCATTTCCGTATCCCCTGCACTGAAGAAGTCATTCACCTGGTAGGTGGTACCGCCAAAGTAAGCCTGCTGTCCTACTCTATTGTAAGCCACATCGAGGGTAAAGGAACCTGGTTTCTTCAGATCCAAGGTACCATAGCCAAGGCCTGCCTGCCAAGTTTTGTTATTGTCATCGGCATTGGATTTCCAATATTCACCGTATACACGGAAGTCCTGCACTGGAACCACCAAGTTGACGCCCCAGATGTTATCAAAGCCAATAGCAGCATCATGATTAACATCTGTTACATTCTTAGCATCAGAACCCTGGAAGCCTACATAAGCAGCTCCCAGTTTAGCAAATCCGAAGTCATAATCAGCCTGAGCCAAGAACATATCATGGGCTTCAACTTCTTCTTTCGCCTTAGTTGAGTCTTTATCGACAACTGCTGCTTTTCCTGTAACTGCTGCACGATCGCTGGCGTTCAGCTGACCAAAAGCCACTTTGGCATCAAACTTGCCATTGTTGTAAGCCAGCTGTGCTCCATCGTACTGGTCATCATATTCCAAACCGCCAAAAATGGTGAGCGGCTGACGGCCCAGGGTGACAGAGGTGGCATCCCCAAAGTTATGGGTGACATAGATACGATCAGCAGTGGTAGAAGAAGTGTCATTGCCTTTGAAATCCATGTTGTTTATCAGGCGAGCCTGTACGGTGGTGTTATCATTGACCTGGCCTTTGACGTTGAGACGAATACGACCATTGTATTTGTCAGCGCCCTGTTTAGCAGTATCCTGATAACGCATACGAGCATCGCCGGACCAGTAGAGGTTGCCTACCTTCTTTTCCAAGTTGCCTACGCGAAGACCCAGGTTTGCTAGTTCATCAGCGTATTCCCCAGCCAGCTTATCCAGAGTAGCCTGCTGCTCAGCATTCAGCTGGTCTTCTTTGGCCATGAGGCGAGCGATGATCTGAGCCAGTTCATATCTGGTCATGTTTCTTTCGCCTTTGAAAGTGCCATCCGGATAGCCTTCTACCACACCCTGCTGGGACAGGTCTGCTACAGCCTGGT
>DJPC01000116.1:2206-2370 GCA_002439665.1 Dialister sp. UBA6422 | reverse complement strand
GCAGCCAGTGCGAGAATCTTTTTCATTATAGACTCCTTCGGGAAAATGTCCCTATCAAAATGGTTTCTCCTGTCAGTCTGATAAGAAAAGAATAGGCTCGAGTGACCGTGTTTCCTCTGTCTTTTTTTTCTTACTTCCCAGATACAGGAACTCTTGGGATACCC
>DJPC01000116.1:559-2058 GCA_002439665.1 Dialister sp. UBA6422 | reverse complement strand
ACATTAAATTTAAAATGTATTTTATGTTTTTACAATAGGGAATAGACCCAGATATTCATCTTGTAAGCATTGGCTGGATGAATGGTAACCATGAGATCAGAAGAGATATCACGGATTATCTGTTAGCCTTGCACGAGACGCCCAGACGCTGCGGCTCATTGCAGACCACTTTTCTCTCATTGTGCTTTGAATAAAAACGATAAAGATTCCTCCACTTCAGCCTCCATGATTCTGCTATGACGGCTTTCATCATTGAATATCATATCGCCTATCCATGAGTCTCATATCCATAATCTAGCGTTCTTTCCTTTCCCTCTAGGGTCGATCTTTTTTTGCTGCGTCATCCTGTGACACCCGTAAGGCATTTCGAAGGATCTTTGTGTGTTTCCTTATAGTTCTTTGTTGATACAGCGATGTGAAATGAGACTTCCTATTTTAGGATATCCTCCATTGAATTCACGTATCTATAAAAGGGGTGTGCCAAAATGCAAAAACATTTTGGCACACCCCTTTAGTTCTTTCTTTTAGAAAGCTAAAAAAGATTAAAACTGATAGTTGAGAGAAACGGTCCAGGAATCATCCACAGGTTTCTTTCCACCATCTTGATCTACATCAAAGGCGTATTCTGCATGGAGCTGTACATTCTTCTGCAAGGTCACATTAGCCATGGCATTCCAGAACGTAACGTGTTTTGCTCCATCATCATACTTACCGCCAAAACCAGAGGATGTCAAAAGATCCAATGGAGAGGTCTGAAGTCCTGTAGCACCAGCAAAGTTAAGGCCATTGCCTACATCGTTATAAGCGACCAGCAGATCCCAGCTTCCCGGTTTCTTCCAGTCTGCCTTGCCATAGGAAAGGCCGGCATTCCAAGCAGTGTCATAGGTATTCTGTGTCCAAGTGGTATTCTTCCAATATTCACCAAATAGGTTAAACTGCTGGATCGGTACATTAAGACCTACCCCATAAGCTTCCATATCCCCTACCATAGACTTCAGTTTTGCATCCTTCAAGGCTGCATAGGTGGCATCTAGTCTAGCAAATCCAAAGTCATAAGCTCCCTGAGCAAAGTATACATCCCTATTTGCGTAGTAATAATCCATTAGTACTGAAGTATTATTCGTTATCATTGTATGCTTCGGTAAATTTAGCTGACCAAAGCCGGTAGTCAATGACAATTGACCATGGTTATAGGACATCTGCACACCATCGTAGCCGCTGTCTGGATTGATCAGCCAGCCACCTTGATTACCAAAGACAATGGGCTGACGACCCAAGCGCAGAGAGACATCACTGCCGAAGTTGTGGTTCACATAGAGCTGATCCATATTGGTATCCCCATCTTGATCTTCTTCTGCAGCATCTTTGAACTTCATATGGGTAGTGAGTCGGCCCTGTACATAGGTGTCATCATTGACTTCACCTTTCACATTGATTCTCATACGGCCGTCCCAGTTTTCCTGGTCATTACCTTTATCCTGGTAACGCATACGAGCATC
>DJPC01000116.1:0-512 GCA_002439665.1 Dialister sp. UBA6422 | reverse complement strand
TTGCCAGCTTTCTTTTCCAGATTTCCTACGCGAACGCCCAATTGAGCGAGTTCATCAGCGTATTCTCCAGCCAGCTTATCCAGAGTAGCCTGCTGCTCCCCATTGAGCTGGTCTTCTTTGGCCATGAGTCGGGCGATGATTTGAGCCAGTTCATATCTGGTCATATTTCTTTCGCCTTTGAAAGTGCCATCCGGATAACCATCTACTACGCCCTGCTGGGAAAGGTCTGCTACAGCCTGATAAGCCCAATCATCGGTGGATACATCGGAAAATGGATTGGCAGCATAGGCAGATGCGCCAGCAGTAAGAGCTGCCACGGCAGCGAATGCAAGAATTTTTTTCATAATAAGCGCTCCTTATAGACATAACATATTATCAAAGCTTGACGTACACAGGATATCTTCATATCTTCCAATACAAAAGAGCCTCCACAAAAATGAAAGCTCTTTTGCATTAGAATTGTAGTTATGAAGTTAAATGATTTAGCGAAAGACTAGATTATTTTGCAATCT
>DJPC01000113.1:5209-12718 GCA_002439665.1 Dialister sp. UBA6422 | reverse complement strand
TGGATGATCTCCATATGGAGCATGCCCAAAAAGCCGCAGCGGAAGCCGAAGCCCAAGGCCTGGGATGTTTCCGGTACATATTCCAAAGCTGCATCATTGAGTTGTAACTTTTCCAAAGCCACTTTCAAATTATCATAATCTTTACTTTCGATAGGATATAGGCCGCAGAATACCATAGGAAGTGCTTTGCGATATCCTGGCAATGCTTCTGTAGCGCCATTTTCTGCCGTAGTAATGGTATCCCCCACTTCACAATCAGATACTGTTTTAATGCTGGCAGCTACATATCCTACAGAGCCACAAGTCAAAACATCACAAGGCTTTGGAAATGGAGAAAAGTATCCCACTTCTGTGACTGTATACACTTTACCTGACGCCATCATACGGATATTCATTCCTGGACGGATTTCACCATCTTTGACACGTACATAAGCAATAGCGCCTTTATAGGAATCAAAAATGGAATCAAAAATCAAGCATCGCAATGGCTTCTTTGTATTATCCTCTGGCGGCGGCACTTGTTCTACGATTCGCTTCAGCACTTCTTCCACATTAAGTCCTGTCTTGGCACTGACTGGAATCGCCTCAGACATATCAAGGCCAATTACATTCTCCACTTCTTTTTTGACTCGTTCCACATCTGCACTAGGAAGATCAATTTTATTGATCACTGGAATAATTTCAAGGTCATGGTCTAATGCTAAATATACATTAGCCAGCGTCTGTGCCTGCACCCCCTGGGTTGCATCAATAATAAGAATAGCACCTTCACAAGCAGAAAGACTTCTTGATACTTCATAGTTGAAATCTACATGCCCTGGGGTATCAATGAGATTTAATTCATAAACTTCCCCATCTTCATAAGTATAGTTGAGTCTCACGGACTGTTCTTTAATGGTAATGCCACGTTCTCTTTCTAGTTCCATTGTATCTAGGATTTGGGCTTCCATATCTCTTTTTTTCACAGTACCAGTGATTTCAATCAAACGATCGGCCAAAGTAGATTTTCCATGATCAATATGGGCAATAATAGAAAAATTCCTAATATGTTCTGTATCCATTGTATCTCCTTATGTATCGAAATATTGTTATACGTAGTTTTCCCAATCATTATATCACAAGAAGCTTTTCTTTCGCAGTAAGCAAAGAAATTTTGATATAGAGATTTGCCTACGGAACTTTATATCAAGCAAGCAAAAAGCGGCATCCTTTATAGAATGTCGCTTTCTTTAAATCCTATGATGTAAAAAGATTATTGCTTCTTAGCTGCTAAAATCTTTTCTGCAGCTCCCATGACGGCAAGGACTGCATGTTCAAAAGTGAGTCCCCCTTGAAAGTACATGATATAAGGTGGTCTTACCGGACCATCCGCAGACATTTCAATGGTGGAGCCCTGTACAAATGTACCGGCTGCCATAATAATTGGATCTACATAACCAGGCATAGGCCCTGGAACCGGTGTAGCATCTGAATCTACAGGGGACCAATTCTGCACAGCTTCAGCAAAGTGGCACATATTTTCTTCTGAATTCAGTGTCACTGCAGTGATAAGATCTGTGCGAAGATGCCCTGGTTCTGGCGTTACAGGGAACCCTAAGAGTTTGAATACAGCAGCACAAAATTCAGCGCTCATAACAGCCTGTCTTGTAATATGAGGTGCCAAAAATAAACCTTCGAAGAAAGGACGATAAGAGGCTGCATAAGAACCCATTTCACCGCCCAATCCCGGAGCAGTCCATACATAAGAGCAAAGTTCTACTAAATCTTTTCTCCCACAAATATAAGCACCTGTAGGTGCTAAACCACCTCCGGCATTTTTGATAAGAGAACCCGCTGTAATATCAGCACCCAGTTCGATTGGTTCTTCTCTGCAGGTAAATTCTCCATAACAATTATCTACAAAGCAGATCGCATTAGGATTTTTAGCTTTTACAACTTCAATGATTTTCTTAATATCTGCTGGGAAGAGAGAATCTCTTAACATATACCCTCTGGAACGTTGAATTTCTACCAGTTTCGTATGTTCATCGACAGCATCAGCAATGGCAGCAAGATCATAAGTATTCCCTTTAAGAGGTACTTCTTTATAATGTACCCCTTTGGATTTTAGATTCCCCGGTGCATTGCCAGTAATACCGATCACACTTTGCATAGTGTCATAAGGAGCCCCTACAGCAGAAACCAACGTATCACCTGGTTCTAGCAATGCTAAAAGAACGGTCGCTAGTGCATGCGTACCAGAAACAAACTGAGGACGCACCAATGCTGCTTCTGACTTAAAAATATCACACCAGATTTCTTCTAATTTTTCTCTTCCTGGATCTCCATAGCCATATCCGTTGGAAGGAGCAAAGTGATAAGCTGACAGATGGTGTTTTCTAAATGCTTCTAATACTTTCTGTGTGTTGAAGAGAGAAATCTCTTCCATTTCATGAAAAACAGGCGCACAAAGAGCGAGCGCCTCTTTCTGTACCTGTTCTAACTTTTTATTCATTTGTGTTCATCAGATCCTTTGAATTGTAGATATAGCATGTTTATAAATCAGCTGAGAACGATTTTCGCTGACTAAAAGTACGGTGAAACTATCAAAAGACTTTACCTTTCCTTTGAGCTGGACACCATTCATTAAGAAAATACTCACCGGTGCATTTTCTTTTCTCGCTTCATTTAAAAAAGTGTCCTGCAAATTCATTTTACCTTCCATCGTTTATTTCTCCTCTAACATTGAAATGACATAGGCTTCTATTTCCCTGTACCATATGTCTTCCTGTAATGATGGCTTCTTTTCCACCCAGTGAATATATGGCATTCGTCTATACCAGGTCAATTGTCTTTTAGCAAAGTGGCGTGTGTTTTTCTGTATCAGTGATTCTCCTTCCTCTAAAGAACACTTTCCATGAAGCACGGGAATCAATTCTTTATAACCAATTCCCTTCATTGCCTGCGATGTTTCCGGAACCCCCGCCTCTAAAAGTAACCTGACTTCCTCTAAGAGTCCTGCTTGTATCATTTGGTGGACCCGTTTATTTATTTTATCATATAATATGGCTCTGTCCATAGTAATTCCTAAAACAGGGCCATCATATACCAGATTTTTCGCTTTTTGTGCTTGTTTATCTAGAACTCCTGCTTCTAGTAACTCCAATTTACGTACCATCCGCTGGGGATCAACAGGAATATCTGTCTCGCCTTGATCGTGCAGGGCTTGAATTAAAGCTTCTTTTCCCTCTTGTTGATACAAGTGATACCAGTGGCTTCTTCCCTGCACTTTAGGAAGAAAGCTATAACCTTCCAGTAAAGATTGTATATATAAACCAGTACCACCTACTACGATAGGAATACGCCCTGCTTCATTTTCCTTATGAATAATAGCACTTGCCTTTTCTTGAAAATCAGCAGCAGAATAAGGCTCTGTAGGCTCTAAGCAATCCACTAAATAATGCTTCACCCCATCTGCCTCTTCTTTCGTCACTTTGGCGGTACCGATATCCATATGTTTATACACCTGAAAAGCATCACCTGAAATGATAGAAGAGCCCAATTTTTTAGCCAAACGAATTCCTAAAGCTGTTTTACCTGATGCGGTAGGTCCTAGTATGGTGATAAGTTTTTCTTTTGTCATAGATCGATCACCCCATATGCTGTAGTTTGTCCTTTTTTCCCACGCACAAAATCAAAAAGTCCATTTTTAAACAAAGGAGAAAAAGGTCGTTCTTTCACAATGATACGTCTCCTAGCTACTCTCATAGCCTTTCGCAATATATCTTCAGATAAAGTATCATAAATAGCCGCCCGCCGGAATCCTTCCATATCATTCACATCCCGTTTTACAGGATGACGAAACATAGGATCTAAATAAATCACATCAAAGCTTTTTTCTTTTTCGTGACTTAGAAATTCACTATAATCTGCATGAAGTAATGAAATGCGACGCACCGCTTTTGTTATGGAAGGATTTTTGTCCATATAATGGGCAATACCTGCCCGCCCTATTTCATACAGTATGGGGCTTTTCTCTAAGGCTATGACATTCCCTCTATCCTTCAAATACCAGGACATGGTAGTCGAATCACTGCCCTGCCCAAACGTACAATCTAACACTTTACAAGGTCCTTCTTTAGGAAGAAGGCGGCATAAACGATCTTCATTTCCTTTTTCCATCTGAAGTATTCGAAGAGCAGCTGTACCTACATGAAATCGATATTCTTCTCCGCCAATCCAATAATAAGGAAGTTGCTTTCCATAAATAAGAAAACCATATACCCCATAATGGCCACTCATATCATCTAAAGTTTCCTCTCTTGGAATATATGGAAATCCCAAAGCCAGGGCTCTTTCCTTAGCTTTTCCGATGATAGTCCCATTGGCATTTCGTATGGTCGTTATTCCAGTGTTCATGGACGTTTAAACAGCCTCCCTAATTCTTCCGGTGTAAATTTAACAATAGTAGGGCGACCATGAGGACACACGAAAGGTCTAGTGGTATGGAATAAATCCACAATAAGTTCTTTCATTTGACGAATATTTAAAGGATCCCCTTGTTTGATAGCCCCTCGGCAAGCCGCATAGGCCATCATGCGATGACGCAATGTTTCTGGTGATGGCTGATTCTTATCATGAAAAGCCACTAGTATATCTTTAATAACCCGTTCCATATCCGATTGAGTTAAATCTTCTGGCGTTCCCGTAATACGAATCACATCAGGACCTGCCTGTTCAAAGGTAATCCCTAAACGCTTCAAGTCATTTTGGCGCTCCAATAATAAACCCACATCATCAACATCTACATGAATCAAATAAGGCACTAAGATATCCTGTACAGGTATTCCTTCTGCTCGAGCAGCCATTCGATCATAACGCACCCTTTCATGGGCAGCATGTTGGTCAATAATGAATAAATCTCTACCTCTTCGGCATAAGATAAAGCAATCAGAAACTTGTCCTAAAGGAATAATCGGTTCCTCTTCTTTAGGCGCTGTAAATAAAGGATCTGTTTCGACTTCTTTTTTAGGTTGGCTTTCTGGCTGGTATTGACCAAAAACAGAATGGGTAGAAAACATATCCTGAGATTTTGCAGAAGGCATATATCTTTCTTCACTGGTCCTATGCTGGTTTAAATCATCTCGATTCCTTTCCATCGATTTATCATGACCATAATGAGAGACAACCTTTGTATTTCCATAAGTAGAAGGACTTTCTTCCCAAGAAGAAATACTCTCTTTATAGCTCTCTCCATCTGCCTTTGGATAAGAAAGGCCAATATCATGACCTAAGGAAGAAGCATCGCCCACCTGCACTTTAGATGGATTGAATTCTCCTCCATGAAGTACTTGATGTCCTGGTTCTCTCACCATTTCTTTAGCAATATGATCTACCGTATCTTGAGAAGTGAGTGTTTCAAGGACCCCATGGTAAACTAAGCGAAATACCGATTGTTCATCAGAAAATTTGATTTCCCTCTTTTGGGGATGTACATTTACATCAATACTTTCCGGTGGCACTTGAAATGACAACACCAATAACGGATATCCATTTTTAGGAAGCATAGAATGGTACGCATTATCCACTGCTTTAGAAATGACTGCACTATCTACCACACGGCGATTGATGATCACTGTCTGATACTGCCTAGACGACTTCAAAAGAGAAGGTTTAGAAATCATGCCTTGCATGATGATGTCATTTCCATCACCATGAACCTCTAGCATTTCCTCCACTGTTTTGACACCATATAAAGCAGAAATCACATCCATTAAACGTCCATTGCCTGGTGTCTCTAGCACAGTACGTCCATTATTAATCAACCGAAAGGCAATGTCTGGATTGGCTAAAGCAAGCTTTCCCATCATAGAATTAATACGACTAGATTCTGTTCGTTCAGATTTTAAAAATTTTTTTCTTGCTGGTACATTATAGAACAGATCTCGCACTTCAATAGTAGTACCCGCCGGAGCTCCCATAGGCTTTACGGCAGTCACCTGTCCGCCTTCCACCTCCACTATCGTTCCCTCTTCATCACTAGGCCTGCGGGTGGTAATAGCTGTGCGAGATACAGAAGAAATACTAGCTAAAGCTTCTCCGCGAAATCCCAAAGAAGAAATATGATAAATGTTGTCTACTGTAGAAATTTTACTAGTGGCATGACGCACAATAGAAAGCTTTGCATCTTCAGTAGACATGCCGCTCCCGTTATCAGTGACACGTATATAAGTCATACCCCCATCAGCAATTTCCACCTCAATATCGGAGGCTGATGCATCTACTGCATTTTCTACCATTTCCTTCACTGCATTGACAGGACGCTCTACCACTTCCCCTGCAGCAATCTGGCTAGCTGTCACCTCATCTAACACATGAATCAAAGACATTATCGTACCTCCTTGGCCGCCTTACTCAGCCGGAAAAGAATTTCCATAGCCTCCATAGGAGTTTTACTCATCACATCCAACTGTGACAGTTCTTCTATAATAGGCGAAGCAAATAAATCAATGCCTGTGGATCCTGCTTTCTCAGAAGCATCACACGGTTTGGGTACCCTTACCTTTCCATCCTCCTCTTCAAGACCGCGAAGAATTTCATCTGCTCTCTGTAATAAAGATTCTGGTAAACCAGCCAATCGTGCCACATGTATGCCATAGCTTTTATCTGCACAACCAGGAATGATACGACGTAAAAATGTAATGTCCTTGCCATGCTCTTTAACAGCTACAGTATAATTTTTGATACGCCCACTATGTTCAGCCATATCAGCCAATTCATGGTAGTGTGTGGCGAAAAGAGTAAATCCATGAATATGATGATCGATATATTCTACCACTGCTTTAGCAATGCTCATGCCATCATACGTACTGGTGCCGCGACCAATTTCGTCCAAAATAATGAGACTATTCTTTGTGGCATGACGAAGGATATGAGATACCTCTTGCATTTCCACCATAAATGTACTTTGCCCAGTGGAAATATCATCGGTAGCACCTACTCTTGTGAATATCCTATCTACAGGAGAAAATACAGCACTTCTAGCTGGAATAAAAGAACCTGTTTGTGCCATAATAGTCAGAACAGCTACTTGACGCATATAGGTAGATTTACCTGCCATATTAGGACCTGTAATGACCAAGATTTCCTGGTCATTATGATTGAGTTCCGTGTCATTAGGAACAAACATCTCTCGCTGTAAGGCATGCTCTACCATAGGATGGCGACCATCTTGAATAAATATGCGCCCTTCCTTCTGATTAGAAATTTGCGGACGAATATACCGATCTTTCAAAGCCGCCCTGGCAAGACTAGCCAAGCAGTCTAATTTAGCCAAAGCACGAGCTGTTTTCTGCATATCTGGAATTTCTGGACGAATATCTGCTTTAATGGCTTGATACAGTTTTAATTCTAGTTCTTCCGTCTTTTCTTTTGCGGACAGCGCTTTGGTTTCAAATTCCTTAAGTTCTGGTGTAATATATCTCTCTGCATTGACCAAAGTCTGTTTACGGATATAATAAGCCGGTATCG
>DJPC01000113.1:231-5126 GCA_002439665.1 Dialister sp. UBA6422 | reverse complement strand
TTAATGCCAGTTTTTTCCCTTTCCTTCTCTTCCAAATCAGCAATGTACTTCTGGCTATTTTCGGAAAGAGAACGTACTTCATCCAATTCTGCAGAAAAACCTTCTTTGATGTACTTCCCATCTCGAATATTACCCGTCCCATTTTCATTCATAGAACGATCTAATAAATCGTAAATAGGTCCATGAATGTTAAGCTGGCTATTCAATTTCTTTAGAACGATACTTCCCGCACCAGAAAGGAGCTGCTTAATCGATGGAATCATCTTCAAAGTCGCCTTGAGGGCTAAAAGATCTTTAGGCGATGTAGTGTTGGCTTCAATGCGACTCAAAATACGTTCAAAATCAAACATCTGCGATAGCATATCTTCCAAGCGAGTGAGTTCAGTCATATGGGCCGTTAATTCTTGAATACCATCTTGGCGAAGAATGATGCGATTCACATCGGTGAGTGGCCTCTCAAGCCATCGTTTTAAAAGCCTTGCCCCCATAGCAGTATGGGTATAATCTAAAAGCTCAAGCAGTGTCCCCCGGCGTCCTCCATCTCGCATGTTTCTTGTGATTTCAAGATTTCGAAGACATTCTTCAGATAAAGTTAACGTATGATCCTCTCGAATAGGCTGCGCAGAATGGAATTCTGCTACATCGGTCTTCATCACTTCTTTTAAATAAGAAGCCAAAAGGCCAAAAACCTGTTTTACCTGTTCATTATCACAAGACTCGGCCACAGTAGGTATAGAATCCACTGGTTCATCTTCTCTTCTTGAAATCAAACAAGCTCCCAAACGAGCACGACAGAAATGAGTCAGCTGATTAAATAATTCATCAGACATGACACATACTGCTTCTGCTGGGCTATATACAGAAAGTAAGTCAAAGAAATCTTCTCTCTCTTTCTTTTTATCCCATGCTCCCCACCAGCATTCTCCAGTGGAAATATCTGCCATAACAGCATCGATTTCTTTATCACTTTCTCGGATATATACCAAATAATTATTGGATTTATCAGCAATAGAATTTTCAAATAAAATGGTGCCAGGGGTAATAACCCGAATGACATCTCTTTTTACAAGTCCTTTTGCTTTTTTCGGATCTTCTAACTGCTCGCAAATAGCAACCTTATATCCTTTTTGTATAAGCCTATAAATATATATCTCTGCTGCATGAAATGGAACTCCACACATGGGAACCCGTCCCTCTGCCCCAGCATTTTTACCTGTCAAAGTGAGCTCCAATTCATGAGACGCCGTCATCGCATCATCATAAAAAAGCTCATAAAAATCCCCGAGACGATAAAAGAGCAGACTGTCTTGATATTTTTCTTTGACTTTTTTATATTGATCCATCAAAGGCGTCTTCGCCATGCAATCACCTCATAACACATAACTAATATAATTAAACGGATTTCCCTATTTTCTATGTATGGCAGTATCTATCGCTATGATTGCCAGGAAAATAATAGCCTTTTATTCCAACCCGGTACTTGCTACTATCTCTACCGCCTTATACCAAAGTTCCCTTCAGCACCCAAGTCTGGGCAGTTTCTACTTTAGCCGCTAAAGTGTCCCCCACTTTGACTCCTTCTTCATAGGGGAAAAGAATCATTTTATTGGTAGATGTACGGCCATACCATGTATTTTCATCCTGCTTGGATGGACCTTCTACAATAATGGTATACGTCTTACCTTCCATTTCCTCATTGAGTTCCAAACTGATTTCATTTTGCACATCCATGAGTTCTTGAAGCCTGCGATGTTTGGTTTCATCATCAATTTGATCAGTCATGCGAGCAGCCGGTGTACCTGTTCTTGGTGAATAAATAAATGTATACGCCGAATCAAAACGGATATCTTTTAATAATTTCAAGGTCTCCTGGTGCATTTCCTCTGTTTCTCCAGGAAATCCAGTAATCAGATCGGTCGTCAAAGCCACATCTGGCATCTTTTGCCGAACATAACTAACCAACTCCTTAAAACGCTCAATCGTATAACCACGATTCATTCGTTTGAGCATTTCAGTAGATCCATGCTGCACTGGAAGATGCATATGACGTACTACTTTAGGAGAATCAGCCATAGCATCGACCATATCAAAAGTCATATCTCTAGGATGAGAAGTCATATAGCGAACACGCTCGATACCATCAATCTGATCAATGGCACGAATTAAAGTGCCAAAATCAGTTCCATTGCGAAAATCCAAACCATAGGAATTGACATTCTGTCCCAAAAGGGTGACTTCCTTATACCCTTCATCTGCAAGTTCTTGAATTTCTTTGCAAATAGCTTCCACCGGACGACTCAATTCACGCCCACGAGTATAAGGCACAATGCAGTAGGTACAGAACTTATTGCACCCCTGCATAATCGGAATCCAAGCAAAAACATGGGACTTGCGGACTGCCTTCAAATCACTATAGTCACTTACGCTATGAGGATTTCTCTCCGTTTTAACAATATGACTTCCCTGAGCCTCATCTCTAGTAATGATGTCCTTCAAATCGTGAATATGATAAGGTCCAATGACAAAATCAATGATGGGCATCCGTTCAATGAGCTTACCCTTATTTTCCTGAGCCATGCACCCTGCAATCCCCAAAAGCAAATGAGGATTTTTTTCTTTCATCTTCTTAATTTCCCCGATCTTACCATATACCTTTTCTTCTGCATTCTGACGGACACTGCAAGTATTCATAATCACAATATCTGCGTCTTCCATCTTTTCAGCTGGTTGATATCCCAATTCTTCCAGCTGTCCATTGATACGCTCAGTATCCGATTCATTCATTTGGCAACCATAAGTCAAGGTGAAGTATTTCTTTTCCATCTTTTATTCCTTTATTTAATACATATAAATACACTCGAAAATTAGAAAATTATCATATTATTATAGCATATTTTGTTTTTGCGGCGCAGAATATTTTTAGAAAATAAAGTATCTTACCCCATGCCATCTATCTTTTAAAAAGCAAATTTTCTCTATTCTTCAAGAAAAATGATTTACCTATCATAAGATAACTAACAAATAGTATAGATAAGAAAAAGCTATGAATATCTAGGGAAATCCATGATACTCATAGCTTTTCTTCATAATTTATAATTCAACGATTCAATGTGACATTAGAAATGGAAACCAGCCTGCAAATACCACTGGTCAGACTGTGTATCGCTGCCTTTCTGGTAACGATAACCACCGCCAAAGGTCCATGTGCCATTATTGGCTTCTACTCCAAGACGACCAACGAAGGAGCTTTCTCCAATATCAAAAGCAAACACATCAGATGCTTCTCCGAAATGAACTGTTTCCTTGGTATCTTTATCACCCATAGCAAAGTTATATCCCACTTCTACTACAGGAGTGATATTCCAATCCCCATTCTTTACTTCATGACGATAGATGACACCAATCGGTAAATTCCAAATATTGGCGTTTTCTGTTTCATGTTTTATGCCCAGGCTATCCGTGAAATCACCGGTATGAACACGATAGAAACGAAGTCCTGCATAAGGAGTCAAGCTAGATGCACCTAGTGCAATTTCCTTCTCAGCACGGATACCTGCAAAGAACGTATTGCCATCGGTAGAACCAGTAATGGTGGTTCCCAGCTGTACCTGTTTCAGATCATTGTCACTCTTGATATAGCCAACATCTGCTTTGTACTGAATGCCACCAGTAGTGAACTGATGGTAAATATCTCCGCCGTAGTACTTGGTATCATTCTTGGTGTAAATGCTATCTCTAGAAGTATTGCTGCCATCTGCATAAGCAAAAGCAATGCCGGTACGAGAGGTTTCACCGGAAGCAAAATCACCGCCAATGAGGAAGCCATTGTACTTCACATCATACTTCCCATCCCGGCCAGCTACTTTGAAACCATCGACTTTCTTATCCTGACGGAGATACTGTGCCCAGATGCCCTCTCCATCTGCTTTATGAGCCGCTACCATACCGGAGAGGTCTTCTGCAAAGCCATAGGTGCCATGGGTGACACCAGCCATTTCAGCAGCACTTACAGCATGGTCCAGTGCATTGTTTCCTTTCTGAATATCCCCTTGGTTTTCAGCTCCATAGGCAGTATTTAGGAAATCTTTCATAGCCCCAGTAGACTGATCAGCCGCTTTGATAATATTCGCAAAACCAGAGGTCTTAGTCGCTTCTTCATAGTTTTTCTTGAACACAACCGTCCCATCATCACCTACTTTGGTACCTTCTGTGAAAATATTATCTCCATAGACCGTATCAAAGGTCTTACCCGTTGTCTGTCCATCTTCAGTCTTGACAGCATTAGAAATATTGTAGTTTTCATTGGTTTTAGCATCTTTGACAAAGAGTTTTGTGTTTTTACCAAATTCCACCTTACTAGATGTATCTGAAGTAATGATTGTGTTTACCTTATTATCTGTACCCGCAGTAGCTTTAATAGCGGCTCCATCGGCTACCTTGATTGTACCACCATTGGTTGCCTTGATTTGGGAGCCCGCATCAATCACATTATCACTATCTCCAGAACCATTAATGGTATAAGAAGAAGTATCACCAGTCACTTCTACTGTACTATTTCCAGTTAATGTCATTTTATTGGTGGTTAATGTAGAACCATCATTGACCTTCAAAGTACCACCGTTCATGACCAACTGGTCTTTGACTTCCACATGCACACCATTTTTAGTCGTATCATAGGTCGCCATATCTTCCAANNCAAAGATAAGTTGGTCGTGGTTCCTTGCTGGATTCCTTTTAAAGAAAGGGTGGTATCGTTCAAAGTCATTTTATTGGCAATTAAAGTGCCCACACCTTCAATATCAATGGTAGATTTATCAAGATCAATTGTATCGGAATTTAACTGACCAGCTGCCAATACAATTTGACTATGATTCTTCAATGTCAACTGTTGAACA
>DJPC01000113.1:0-163 GCA_002439665.1 Dialister sp. UBA6422 | reverse complement strand
TATATCATCAGAACGCCCTACATAAATAGAAGCATTGTCTGCAGTCATGTTTTTCACATCAACGTTAGCATTGCGATACGCACAAAATGCGGTATTTTTCGTAAGACTTACATCATCTGCATTAAATGTCCCACCCATAAATCTTATGGTAGAATCTTTAGCA
>DJPC01000110.1:3150-5005 GCA_002439665.1 Dialister sp. UBA6422 | reverse complement strand
AGACGGCCAAAGAAGTAGGCGTCTTTGCGACCCCAGCGACTATCTCTACCCATGTACACAAAACCTATTTAGAAAAGAAATATCCTCATATTCACGTGGTAGAAATCCCTTGTGATGGTCTGGCAGCAGCGATTGAACAAAATGAGGAAGAAAATATCATTTCAGGTCTTGTAGAAAAGGCTGCAAAGGA
Source organism: Dialister sp. UBA6422 (assembly GCA_002439665.1). Lineage (GTDB taxonomy): Bacteria > Bacillota > Negativicutes > Veillonellales > Dialisteraceae > Dialister. The sequence continues at coordinate 4,815 of DJPC01000110.1, read as the reverse complement.
GTATCATGCATTAGGTATAGATACTGCTCTTTGGTCATGTACCCATTATCCTTTGGTGAAAGATGTCTTTCAGAAGGTTCTGCCCAAAGTCCATTTCTTAGACCCTGCGTATCCTACCGTAGAAGCTGGAATGGATATTCTTAGAAGGGAAGATGGACTAGGGGAAGAAAAGGGACAGGATGTGTTCTATTTCACTGATGGCTTGGATCATGCCGCCCCTGTGGTACATCGTATTTTTGGCGATGTGAGAGTAGAAAAAGCACTGATTCATATGGGAAATCAGTGACATGGGTCAATAGAAATTGACAAAAATATAGGAGTGTGAGTCAAGCATGTTATTAATTGCAAAAATTTTGGCAGTGATTATTTTCCTAATCTGTCTGGGATTCATTGCCTATTGGGCTGTGGCAGTGATTAAAGGGGACTGTGTCCTTCAAATGGAGAAATCCAAAAGATCTCCTTGGAGAGTAGACTCTATGGATATGCACCATGTGTCACTGTCCTGCACCATTCCGATCCGGAATGTGGGCAAGCAGCTAGGAACCATCATGGATGCTTTTGTTCGTACTTATCTTCCTTTTGAACAGTATGACAAAGCTAGGGTCACTGCCCATCTTACCGATTATGATGTACCACGGCCGGATGATTACTGGCAGGCTTTTATCCTAGACCCCAATAAATCAAAGAAGTTCCTTATCACTTTGGATATTGAAGGAAAAGGAGATAGCCTTCTCCATGACTTAGAAGATTTCCCAGAAATGGCAATGGATATTATTTATCAGGTAGTTGCTAGAAGCGATTACTACTATGCTAAAACTCGTCTCATTCTGACAAAAGAAGAATTGCAGAATGCGATCTATGATTATACCCAGGAGGTGAGAAAATAATGGCTGAACTTGAACTTGTACCGATTCATACCAGAATTCTCACCCATCACGACAATATTGTGGATGCTATTTTGGAATATGCAGGGGATAAGATCACCGACCATGATATTGTATGCTCTGCAGAATCTGTGGTAGCTATCACCCAGAATCGTTATGTGAGACCAGAGGAACTGAATGTTTGCTGGCAGGCACGTCTCATGAACCGCTTCGTACCATCTGCTGGTTCCATGGCTAGTATCTATGGCATGCAGGCTGCTATGGATGAGGAAGGGAAATGGAATATGCTGTTCTCCTTCTTAGTGGGTGCTGTGGCTAAAGTATTTGGAAAAAATGGTGTTTTCTACGCTCGTTGTCGCCAGGCTTCCCTCATCGATGACGTAACAGGTACCATGCCTCCATTTGATAAATGCTTGGTCTATGGCCCAGCTGATACAGATAATGTGTGCGAAAAGATCAAAAAGGCCACCGGTGCTTATGGTGCTGTCATTGCGGACGTGAATGATTTGAAACGTGCCGCTGTCTTAGGAAAGAGCAAAGGTCTTGATCCAAAGAAAATCGCTAAAATCTTGATCGACAATCCATTTGGTAATGACAACCAGAAAACACCGATTGTTATCATTAAGAACTTCACCGATGTGATGAACGCATAAAAATGCGTAATGAAGGCGCGGTGTATACAAATAATAAAGCACCGTAGATTTATAACATAAAAAGACATAGCAGTGTATGGGCAATACCATATAACTGCTATGTCTTTTATTTTTACTTTGGCCTAGCT
>DJPC01000110.1:1154-3053 GCA_002439665.1 Dialister sp. UBA6422 | reverse complement strand
TTCTTATCCACCTCATTCATCAGCTTTTCTCCTCGGCTGAAAGCGATGAAATTGGTCTCTAGAAGGCTGGTTAATTTACTCCAAAAGTCTGGTACCATAGAGGCGATGTGAGGGGTCATGATGACATTGTCCATAGACCAGAAAGGATGGTCCGGCGGAAGTGGCTCCTTAGAAAATACATCTATGCAAGCACCGGCGATGGTTTTATTTTCTAAAGCTTCGATCAACGCGACTTCATCTACCACAGATGCTCTTGCAATATTAATGAAAAGTGCCGATGATTTCATGGCTTGGAATTGTTCCTTGCCAAAGAATTTTTCTGTATCTGGCGTAGAAGGAAGGGCTGCAATGACAATGTCTGCTGTAGGCAATATATCCATGAGCTGTTCTTCCGTATATACATGGTCCGCAAACATTTCGGTGGATAAATGTTTTTTTACTGCTAAAATATGGGTTTCAAAGACTTTGGCTCTTTGTGCAATGGCACGGCCAATACTACCAAAACCGACAATTAAAATGGTCTTTCCGAAAAGAGACTCACCATGAGGACGGATCCATTCGTGGGCACTTTGGTGTCTGACGGCATCAGGAATCCGGCGATACCAAGAAAGAAGAAGTGCTAACGTATGTTCTGATACTGCTCTATCATGGACTCCATGGGAGTTGGTCAGAATGATAGGACGATCCATCATAGAAGGGGTGAGCAGTTTTTCTACTCCATCAGATAACGAGTGTACCCAGCGGATATGAGATCCTGCCTTGAGCAATGGTTCTACATCTTGAAATCCCCAAAGAGCCAGTGCATCGGCATCTCCTACATGGGGGAGTGCTTCTTTTGGATTCTTGTAAGATTCCACAATAGCACCAGGCACAACTTTTTCCAATTGCTTGATTTTATCTTCTGATAATGGATTGGCTACCACCAGTTTCATAATCATCGACTTCCTTTCTGTATATGACTGATTGTTTGTATTATATCATTTTTCTTTTTTGGGGGTATAATTTGTCTTTTATTCGTAAAAAAGTTTTTCTAGATTTACGAAAACTTTACAGATTTTTATAAGAGCTGTTAGGAGGAAATGTGTTAGAATAGACTCCAAAGAGGTGAACCAAGCATGCTGTATATATTATATGTAGGGAAAATCAATAGGGATGTATCTCATGCACTAGATAATAAGCAGCAGGCAAGGACTCTGAAAAAAATCGGGGGGGTAGAACTTTCTCCTCGTAAAAAAATAGAATTAGATACAAAAAGCCGTTGAAATACATTCAATGGCTTTTTGTAGTGGAAGAAATCTTTTCCATGGATAAAGGGGATTATGGTATGAATAAATGGGCTATGATAACAACCGGACTGGCATTGGCCGCCCAAACAGCGTTGGCCGCATCGCCGATTCCGACATTTGATAAAGACGCCGTGACAGAGCATCTCTATGCCCGCACGGGAGAAATGGACATTCAGAAACCGGACGAACCGTGNNCATTTGATAAAGAGGCGGTGACAGACCATCTATACGCTCGCACCGGTGATATAGAAATGACAGAGCCGTCCAAAGAACCTTATCAAGAAGGAAATACAGGGACCCAAGATGCTCCTGCTTTTTATGTGAAAGAAATCCATCTTATTGGCAAAGATTTGCCTAAAGAAACAGAAGGCCTCACTACGCTACTAGCATCGTACTCCCATCGCAGCTTACAAGTGAGCGAGATGGATACTTTGGTCAGACAGCTGACAGACTACTATAGAGGGCAAGGGTACACGGTGCCGCAGGCTGTGATCCCGCCACAGGAAGTTAAGAAAGGTGTTTTGGAAATTCGTGTCTACTTGGCCTACTACGATACAGTGCAAGTGGCTTCCAATACGTCAGATGTGGCAAATGGGGTAGTGAAGCGCTACAT
>DJPC01000110.1:743-1119 GCA_002439665.1 Dialister sp. UBA6422 | reverse complement strand
AATCGGCTAAAACCAGGTACACGTATACAAGATAGGCAACTAGAGAAATCACTAAATAACATCAATGACCTGCCCGGTGTCATTGCCAGAGCCACTTTAGTGCCAGGCAGCCAAGAAGAAACCACCGGCGTGTCCATCGATGTGATGCGCCGCCCTGTATGGAACAACTATATTTTTACCGACAACGGGGGTGGTTATTACTCCGGACGGTGGCGATACGGATTCCATACAGAAATGAATAACCTGTTTCACGGGGGAGAAAAATTCATTCTCTCTGGCATGAAGACCAGTCATGATATGAAAAACTATAGCGTCCTTTATGAAACCCCTGTGGGAAATGATGGGACTCGCTGGGGTATCGGATACAACCAAACCA
>DJPC01000110.1:532-715 GCA_002439665.1 Dialister sp. UBA6422 | reverse complement strand
CTATGATTTAAATACCAATGATCTCTATGATTCTTATGGGAAATCTAAAGGCTTGAGTTTCTATGGCTTGACTCCACTTTATAGAAATAGAAACAATCGCTTGACAGCCATCTATGGGTACGACCATAGAAATATCACCAATGAACTGCGATTCAAACAATTTGATTTAGGAACCATGCGTAT
>DJPC01000110.1:351-518 GCA_002439665.1 Dialister sp. UBA6422 | reverse complement strand
AGTGATAAAAAGGCAGACGTGTATCATGTAGGGATCAGTGGCAGCCAATATCAGAAAAATCAATTCATGTCTTACAACCTGATCTACTGGTATGGTGATATGGCTATGAAACATGGAACATCCGATACGGATGGAACTTATCATAAACTAACCAGTGATATCTTTTC
>DJPC01000110.1:0-278 GCA_002439665.1 Dialister sp. UBA6422 | reverse complement strand
GCTTAGACGGCAGTGAACAATTTTTCCTAGGCGGTATGAATGGGGTCCGTGCCTATGGTTCCAGTGAAGCTTATGGCGACTACGGCTGGCAAGGTACTTATGAAATTCGTCGCCAGACCGGCATCAAAAACTTAGAAGCTGCTCTTTTCATCGATGGCGGCAGCGTGTGGAACAAAAGCGATCACATCCAGGAACACCTCTATGGCTGGGGCATAGGCCTTCGGTACAACAAAGATAACGATTGGAATATTTCCCTGGACTATGCCAAGAAAATGCGC
>DJPC01000147.1:3337-3661 GCA_002439665.1 Dialister sp. UBA6422 | reverse complement strand
GCTACGCTGGTGATGACTGGGAGATGGCAATGTCTAAGGTAGGCACTTTCTTCTCTTCTAAGACCTAGAAGACGAAGGTATCCCGGTGGGAGCAGGTGAGAAAAGGGGGACATCTCATTTCCCCTTGATAGAAGAAGCTCTGCACCGATGCGCTTGAGCCGGCTATAGAGATAGCGTTTGCTTTTGATGGCATCTAGCATCTGGGTATAGGAAGATTGGGCACTTTCTTTGTACCATTTATTTTCCAGCCCTTCTCTAAATAGGCCGGTTCTTCTAAGCGCTTCTCCTGTATATTGGCGGCTCCATAGAAGGCAGCTCTCTTCA
>DJPC01000147.1:1908-3321 GCA_002439665.1 Dialister sp. UBA6422 | reverse complement strand
TTCTTCATAGCGGGAAAAGTCTGTATAGTCTCCTTCTTCCATCTTACGAGCCCCTTCTTCTTTGGCATAGGATGGAAGAAGGGAAGTGTCTTTCTTTTCTGCCAGGTCTTTTCTGGCCTTGGTCGCAGAAATAGGATGGTCCATGTCCCGGTGGATCACCAGGATTTCTATGGGATATTGTTTTCGAAGGATGGTTTCCGTATACCTGAATCCCAGTAAATTATTGGGCTTCAATAATTCAGTGGCCAGAAAAGGGGAATAGGCCGCCATGGCTTGATGGGCAGCCTCCCCATAGGAAACCCCACGTTCCAAAGCGCCGCGGAGGGCGTCCTCATAGGAGGGACTGATGGCAAAGCGGGCTGCCTCATATAAAGGGTCTTCTCCCAAAGATTCGGTGCCAAAGGCCATGTGGGTGACCCCAGCGCTGGCGAGTACATCCACGGCATAGGAAGAAAATAGGTCAGCACTTTGGAGTGCATAGAGGATGGGAAGTTCAAAAACAATGGAAACCCCCGCTTCCATGGCCCATTTTGCCCTTGTCCATTTGTCAAAGAGAGCTGGTTCTCCTCGCTGCACAAAAGAGCCGCTCATGGCACCCACCAGGAGTGCCTTTGGATATCGATCTTGAATTTGCTGGATCATAGATGCATGGCCTTTATGAAAAGGATTCCATTCTGCCGTGATGCCTATGATAGGATGTGTTGCCATTGAGTCCTCCAAAACATAATAGAAAGTGGAAAAAAGAAATCACCATAGGTTTCTTTTTTTATTGTAACATACCCTATAGAGAGGGGATTTGATTTTTCGTTTTATTCATGAAGTAGGTATGATATAATTGATAAAATATCCTGGCTGTGGAATTTCCTTCTTAGGCTTTTCCTCCATGGATTTCAATTTATAGCAAAGGAACGTGTTGCTTGATGAAATGGAATCATTGGCAAAAAAATATCATGGTAGCCATTGGCTTATTTGGCCTTGCCATGTTGCCCGCCGGATGCGGCAATAGTTTAGATGATCAGTTTGTGTTTGGTAAAAATAGAATTCACTGCAATGGAGCCACCATCACTGTAGCAACCCCTTTTGAAATGGCAGCGGATGGTAAGCTGGTGGATCTGGCTGATAAACAAGCATCGAAGGTGAATGCAGAAGGCCATAATGGGCACATACAGATTTTAGTGACAGGAAATCAAGTGACTTCTGATACCAATGAAGCAAACCTGGTAGCCTCTGCAGAAAAAATACTTCAAAATAACTCCCACCTTAAGAATCTGCAAAGCAGCAAAAAAGACGTCACCATTGGGAATGTAAAAGGGACCTCCCTCTCTTTCCAGTTTACGGAAGAAGGAAAAGGGAAGGCCACTGATCTTTCTGTAGAAGAATATATATTCACCCATCAAAATACGGTATGGCGGG
>DJPC01000147.1:0-1894 GCA_002439665.1 Dialister sp. UBA6422 | reverse complement strand
GGCGGGTCATTTACCAATATCGCAGCCATGATGAAGTGGGAAAGGCTTTGGCCAGCCGGTTAGCTGGTCAGATTGCCCTGGGCAGTACATTCTAGTAGTCATTTATATATTATATACATATATATAGGTATGGTATATGGGTATGGAAGGAAATGAGCACCTCTGTAAGTATGGGTGGTGGCGGTTTCCATCCTGAGATAGACTCTCTATAAAAAGGAGTATTATGCGATTTTCTAAAGGCTTTTTGCCATTTTTATTATTCATAGCTGCCGGTGCTCTCATCGGTGGCATGATCGGTCAGCTCTTAGGCAGCGGTGATTTTGCGGGCCTTATGCCTTATCTGACACAAACCTTTGAGATTTTCCACTTGAAGGATATTTCCTTTAATTTGGGAATTATGGAATTTCATTTCGGCATTCGCTTTGCCCCCAATTTGATTAGCATTCTGGGCATTTTGATTGCTGTTTGGCTATATAAGAAATTTTAATACGAGCCCATTGACTTCATTCTGAAGGCTCTTCTTTTCCACATGCCTTGCGGCATGTATTCCTCCTTCCATGAGGTGGCTTATGCTGATACGAGACATGCGACGAGAAGATAAACCGAGAGAACGATTTGCTAAAGCGCCGGCCTTAGCCAGTATGACCGATCTGGTGGCCATACTGCTTCGCACAGGAAGGAAAGGATGTTCCGTCATGGAGCTGGCCAGGGAAGTGGTGGATGAGCTGGAAACCACTTGTGGTATCCATGGATATGAGGATCTCCACTGGCGAGACCTTCTTTCTATCAAGGGCATAGGGAAAGATAAAGCAGTCACCCTTTGTGCGGCCATTGAATTGGGGCGAAGGCTTTCCTCTCAGCATAGGAAGCAGGACCTCATAGACCTCAGTACCCCAGAAGAGGTGGCCCGCTTTTTTATGGAAAAACTGCGTTACCATACCCAGGAACATTTTGTGATTGCCTTTGTGAATGTGAAAAATAAATTATTGGGCTATGAAGAAGTGGGAGTGGGGAATGGGAGAGCGGCCCCTGTGGATGTGAGAGAAACCATGAAATGGGCGCTTCGATATAAAGCCTTTGGATTGATTCTTCTTCATAATCATCCTTCTGGAGACCCGGAACCATCGCCGCAAGATATAGATGTGACACGCAAATTTGCCGTAGCTGCTAAATTGCTGGATATGGAGGTGCTAGACCATGTGATCATAGGAGATGGTCTCTTTGTGAGCCTTCATGAACGGGGTTTCCTATGATTTTTACACGATCATCACTTTCAGTCTTTGAAATTTTGAAAAAGCAAGTTGGAAATATGATATAATAGGGTTGTAAAAATTTTCTAAAAGGAAGGGTGCTATAATGGAAGAAATGGAAAATGGAAAACGGTATTCTGCGGAATCCAAGGGATATAACAGTACCATTTATGAAATTCGCTGGATTCCTGTGATGGAACGTCCGGAATACCAGGAAGGTCCTACCAGAGAAGCCTTATTAAAACTCAAGAAACTGATGGCAGAAAAGGATTTCGATAAATATATCGATAATGGCCTCATTCGTGTCACCTATGACAGCGGAAGACTGATGCTCATCGCTCGTTCAGAAATGTATCGCACCATGCTCACCGGTCGTTTCTTCAATATGATTTGCGAAGCCTTTGATGTAGGAAATTTCCGCGTAGTCAGCCAGGTCAATGGATATTGATCATGGGAAACAGCGTATCTTAGAAGATGCGCTGTTTTTATATGAGTTCCTCGACGCAGAAGAAGACAAGGTAGGATAAGACGCTATACATTAAAGAGCTGCATAGAAATCAAATTTTCCTTGACAAAATCGGAAGAATCTAGTATCCTATTTCATGTAGCAATTGTCGGGACGTAGCTCAGTTTGGTAGAGCGCT
>DJPC01000026.1:1132-10395 GCA_002439665.1 Dialister sp. UBA6422 | reverse complement strand
GGTTGTTGGTTGTCTGTTATTAGTTTCCCCACAGAGTACTTTCACTTCCGTAGTTACTATCTTGGTCAGCATGTAAAGTGACTTTATCAATGGAACTGTTCTCATTACCGCCAGAACTACCACTAGAACCACTACCACTACTTCCAGTAGACCCACCAAAGTCAAAATCACTCCAAGTATATGTAACATCCGATTTCTGCAAACAAATACGTTGTGCTACCATACTACCAATAAAAGTTTTAGAACCATTATATTCAATTCTTCCGTTTGGCGCATAAATTAAAGCCTTTAATGTTTTATTATCTTCCGTATTAATTTGAATATCCCCATGTAATGACATAATGACCACATGGTCTGCATTCCAATCAATAGTTCCGGGATTAATCGTTACACTACCATCTGCCACAATAATTTTGTATTTACCCCAACCATCCCACGATGGATACGTACTTGTACTATTGTAGTTTCCATCTGTCTTTACATATGTATCTGTTTTCATTTGATTTAGATCATCAGATGCAATCACATGATTTTTTCTTAAGTCTTCTACATAATCATAAATAGCTTTGGTATCATCATTATTTTGTTTAAGAGCAACATCTACAAAAGAATTGTCCCCCGGTTTAGGAGCTACAATATCAATTCCTGTGCTCGTTCCATTATCATAACCGAATCTAGCCATGTGATACCAATCACTATTTTCTGTAGGAGGTGTATCTCGACAAATATCATTGTCATATAAATTACTAAGTCCCGCATAGTAGTCATGTTCATAATGATTGATCCATCCACCACTCGCCCATAACTCCATATCGTTTGTAATAGATGTTGTAAAGTTCTCCTTCTTATCAATTAATACCGTTCTAGTTCCATTAATACGTCCATCTCCATCTAGATTTCCATTTAAACGAATGGCTCCATTGGAATGAACTTTACCTACAATTTTTTGTCTGCTGCCATAAAAGCCCAATGGACAATCCCACGGCCATGCACCATAATCCAACTCACTTGCTTTTTTTGTACTTGCACCAATAAAAGAATACCCAAATACACCAGAGCCTTTAGACTGAGTTTTCTTCTGCACTTTACAAGTCGCCACCACCGATACAGGTACTTTGTCAAATCCAAACATTCTCATAAAGGTAGTCGGCACATCTTCTGATGCATACAGGGACAGGAGCACATTATTGGCATCACTGGTTCCTGACAAAGAACGTTCCGTGACTTTATCAATCCTATTGGCTGCACCATTGGCTTTCATGTATACTTCTGCGTTTTCCGGTTTTTGTCCACTATTTCCATAATCAAATCGCCCATATACCAGAACCGCTGCATCGGCTGCATTTTGCAATTTTGATTTATGAGCAAAGGCATTTCCCAAGTCCATCGCAAGTCCCGCGCAGGCGAAGATGATGGGGATAAGGATGGCTGTGAATACCAGAAAAACCCCTTTTTGATTTTTTATGCGCCTTGTTAGCCAGTCCATGGGAAACCTCCTCGTATAATAGATGTAAATGACATTTTTGCTTGTATTATAGCATAAAAGCAATTAGAAATCAGAAGCAGTATCCAGTTAAAAACCCCTTCCGGTTTTAGCAGATACCGCGGAGAAGAGAAACCTGTAACACGAACTGACCGGAAAGTCATCCTCATGAGAAACGCCGCAATATATAATATATGTAAATCATATATACTAAAATAGCTATCAAAATGTTTCACGTGAAACATTTTGATAGCTATTTTCATTAAATAAACCCATTAGGAAGATTTACAAGGCACTTGTAACTTGTTTAGTCATCTCTATCAACTTTATATTTTCTTTCCAATTCTTTATAATCATCGAGACCAATGATGCTATTAAAGTGACCGAATTCGATCATATCCTTCAAATGGTCTTCAGTAGTGCCTTTTTCATTCAGATTGGTGAAGAGGTCATACAGAGTCTTAGAAATGGAATATACAGCACTGCAAGCCCAGAATACAACAGAATATCCCATCTGTTCCAGTTCTTTAGCTGGGATAAGTGGAGTTTTGCCCCCTTCGATCATATTAGCTACGATGTAAGCACCGGTACCTTCCATACCTCTAGCAAATTTTTCCAATTCTTCCCGGCTGCCAATACCATCAGCGAAGCAAATTTCTGCGCCAGCATCAGCATAGCGTTTGCTTCTTTCGATAGCATCATCGATGCCATATACAGCACGGCTATCGGTACGAGACATAATCATTGTTTCTTTATCGAAACGAGCATCTACAGCAGCTCTGATCTTCTGTGCATGTTCTTCAGCAGTAATGACCTGTTTGCCATCCATATGACCGCAGCGTTTTGGCCAAACCTGGTCTTCAAAGAAAATACATGCTGCACCAGCCTGTTCGAACATATGCTCTGTACGGATGATATTGAGCGCATTACCATAGCCAGTGTCCCCATCAGCGATAACAGGGATGTTAACTGCATTACAAATACCGGTCAGCTGTTCTACCATTTCACTGCAAGTCAGAAGACCTACATCTGGCTGACCTAGACGAGAAGCAGAAACAGAATAGCCTCCCATAGCCAGTGCTGGAATGCCTGCCATTTCGGCAATCTTAGCCCCCAGTGCATCACCAATACCTGGAGCAATCATAATGTGACCGGATTTCAGATTTTCACGGAATGCCATACGTTTTTCGGTAGCAGTTTTCATAATTTTCATAGTGATTTCCTCCCAAGAAATACTTAATCATGTGTAACGAACAACATGTATCATTCATGATGAAAAAAGAATATGGTGACCGGTGAATGGATTACTGATCACTAGAATTTTGTGAATCACATTTTCCTAGCCACGAACCACTAAAAATCAAAAACGCCTCTTAGACACAGTTTTTCTGTATCCAAGAGGCGCTAAAGCGCGGTACCACTCTCACTTATCCCTTAGCTAGGTATAATGGTGGACCGGTGACTAGAAAAGTAGCTAAAGATTGGAACTTAGGAAAGCTTCTTATCCTAAGTTCTTCATATCTAGTCACTTAATAAAAACGCCCTTGTCCATATCGGACAAGGGCGACAGTACGCGGTACCACCTTGCATTATACTTAGCTTATCCTTAACGCGGATCCAACGCTTTGCTTACTCATTTCAGCTTCGTGCTCTCAGGTGACACATTTCTTCTTCCATACCGGCTCCCACCTATACCGGCTCTCTGTGATTTCAGAATGAAACTTAATCCTGTTCATCGCATATTTTCTTCATGTATGAAGTTATTATAGGGCAAGGATTTTTCCTTGTCAATGCGGAATTTAATAAATCCTTTCTATCGTTTTAAAATAGTATATAACGTAGTATGCAGGAAATTGCGACAACATGCAGAAATTTCCAAATCCATCTCTCCACTCTATTTTCATAAAAAAAGAAGAGGCATTTACCATTTGATACGCCTCTTCTTTCATTGTTGGCCTCTCGCCACTCTTCCACATCTTAACGTCTTTATGCCATTTCTTCTGTTTCTGGTACTGTTTCTTCGTATTCTGGATCAAATTTCGGATTCAGTACATTGATATAGAGCCAAGCCAGCATAGCACCGGAAATATTATGCCATGCGGAGAAGATCGCTCCCGGTACAGTAGCAGCTGCCATAGAGGCAAAATGCGCTTTTGCCAGACCTACAGCCAGGCCAGAGTTTTGCATCCCCACTTCAACAGAAAGTGCCACTGCCTTTTTCCAGGAAAGACCTACCATACGAGCGATAGAAAAGCCCAGTGCATACCCCAGGCAATTGTGGAGAACCACAACCAGGAGAATCACACCAATATTAGCAATAATAGCATTCTTACTACCGCCGATAACACCAGCGATGATAAGGGAAATCGCAATAGAGGATACCGCCGGAGTGTAGTCAGTAGCAGTAGCTGCCAGTTTTGGCAGGAAAGTTTTTACCGCTACACCAAGACAAATGGGAACAATAACAATCTGAAGAATAGAAATAAACATACCAACTGGATCAAAAGCAATCTTTGTACCGATGAGCAAATAAGTAATAGCTGGTGTCAGAATAGGCGACAGCACAGTAGATACAGAAGTCATAGTAACAGACAGTGCTAAATCCCCTTTACTCATAAAGGTAATAACATTGGATGACGTGCCGCCAGGGCAAGTACCTACCAAAATAACCCCCGCAGTCAATGCTGGATCCAGCTGGAATAAAGTAGCCAGTCCGAATGCCAGAAGTGGCATGATGAGGAACTGAGCACATGCACCAAGAAATACATCTTTGGGACGTTTAAATACTAGAACAAAATCTTTAACAGACAGCGTCGTACCCATGCCAAACATAACTACCCCTAAGAGGCAGGACAGTACAGAAATACCAGCCACTTTCCCCGTGACCCATTTAAAGTTTTCCGGCATCATGAAGCCTAACACCAAGAAGGCGATAGCAATGAAGCCGAAGTATTTACCAATCATTGCACAAAATTTTTTCATACATTCTCTCCTATTTTTTATTACTCAGGTTGCTCAAGTGACTCAAGTTTCTTAAGTTACCAAGGTCACTCAGGTTCCTAGAATGTGCCGATAAACGTTAGCATTATCATCTCATTCGGGAGCCTGAGAAACTTGAGAATCCTTAGCAACCTTAGCAGCTTTGTCACGAACGGGATCATCACATATTTTGCTTAACTTAATGACATTACCGATGGGAGAAGACCAGACGCTAGTGCTGCTACCTTTCTGTTCATAGCGATGCGTACCAGTCACTAGTCACCAGTCACTCCTATTATTTCAAAACCGCCCCTGTATTAGCGGAAGTGACCAAACGGGCATACCGGGAAAGATACCCCGTTTTAACTTTTGGTTCCGGCTGTTTCCATTCTGCTTTTCTCTTGGCTAATTCTTCATCGCTCACACAAAGTTCCAGTTTACGAGCTGGAATATCGATAGAAATCCGATCACCATCCTGAATGAGACCAATGGGGCCCCCTTCCATAGCTTCTGGAGAAATATGACCGATACAAGCACCGCGACTAGCGCCAGAGAAACGGCCATCGGTGAGAAGGGCTACTTTAAGTCCCATGCCAGTAATGACGGCCGTAGGATTCAGCATTTCTCTCATACCTGGACCGCCTTTTGGTCCTTCATAACGAATAACGACTACATCACCTTCATGAATCTTTCCGCCTGTAATAGCAGCAATAGCTGTTTCTTCTGAATCAAAGCACTTGGCTACCCCTTCGTATACTTTAAGCTCTGGATCTACGGCACTTTCCTTAATGACCGCACCATCTGGAGCCAGATTGCCTTTTAAAATGGCAATGCCCCCTTTATTCATGTAAGCTTTTTCTACAGGATGAATGACTTCTTCATTTTCAATTTTGGCATTCTTGATGCGATCCTCTACCTTGCCAGTCACGGTCTGACAATTGGTATGAATAAGTCCCAATTTAGTCAGTTCATGCATAATAGCAGGAATACCACCAGCTTCATCCAAATCCTGCATATGATACGTACCACCAGGGCTCATCTTTGTAATATATCTAGCTTTACTACTGATTTCATCAAAGAGAGAAAGGGGCAGTTCCAAGCCTGCTTCATGAGCAATGGCCGGAAGGTGCAGTACTGTATTGGTGGAACCACCAATGGCCATATCGACTGCAATGGCATTTTTGAACGCATCGAGGGTCAGAATATCTCTAGGTTTCACATCTCTCTTCACCAGGTCCAGAATGACCTTGCCAGCCTGTTTTGCCAAAATGCGGCGACGGCCGAAATAAGCTGCTGGAATGGTCCCATTTCCTGGAAGTCCCAATCCCAAAACTTCAGTCATGCAGTTCATGGTATTGGCTGTGAAAAGACCCGCACAAGAACCGCAGCCCGGACAAGCACGGAATTCCATCTGTTCCATTTCTTCTGCAGAAAGCTGACCAGATTCAAACTTACCAGCCGCTTCAAACATAGTAGAGACGCTGATGTTACAACCTTTCCAGCGACCTGCCAGCATTGGGCCCCCACTAACCACAACGGTTGGAATATTCAAACGACCTGCGGCCATAAGCATACCCGGAACAATCTTATCGCAGTTAGGAATCATGACCAATCCATCAAAAGCATGGGCATTGGCCATAGCTTCGATAGAGTCGCAAATAAGCTCACGAGAAGCCAGCGGATACTTCATCCCATTGTGTCCCATGGCAATCCCATCACAAAGCGCAATAGCCGGAAATTCTACCGGAGTACCACCAGCTGCCGCCACTCCCAACTTCACAGCTTCACAAATTTCCCGAAGATGCATGTGGCCTGGTACAATTTCATTAAAAGAATTTACAATGCCGATCATTGGCTTTGCCAAGTCTTCATTAGAATACCCCATAGCATGGAATAAGGTACGGTGTGCAGAGCGAGTCGCTCCCTTTTTAACAATGTCACTTCTCATTTTTACTCTTCTTTCCCCTTTCATAGGTCATGCGATTTAGTTAAGTACAGAGACAATTCATAGAAATCCGCTAGCAATAAAAGTTTCTAAGGTTTCTCAAGTTGCTCAAGACGCTCAGGTTTCTTGAACGTGCCCATACACACAAGCATCATCTGCAGCTTCAAAAACCTGAGAAACTTGAGAAACCTTAGCGACCTGAGAAACCTGTATCACCTAAGGAATCATCCCATATGTCTCTTGCCTTCCTCACACTACCTTTACATGCAGAAATAAAAAATCCGTCCCTTGTCATTCGACAAGGGACGGATACTATTCCGCGTTACCACCCTGATTCCTGAAAAAATTGCTTTTTCCAGACACTCTCCAACGTACAAACATACGCGTTTCCTATAACGTAGAACCAACGTCAGTGCTTATTTCAAATTCAGCCCTGCACCTCCGGGATGATTTTCATTTTTCCTGTTTTACTGATTTTCACCATCCATCAGCTCTCTATGAAAACGACAGAAAAACTACTCTTTCCCTTCTAAGGATTTCGTTTTAGAAGTTGCTTGTGATTATACTCTGCATATTTTATATTGTCAAGATAAAATTTATGTATTATTTAGAAAAATAATCAATTGCTAGAATCTATTGCTTCAAAATAATTTTTTGCAATCTGATCCAGCTGTCCAGCTATTTCTTCAAAAGGTAAATTCAAATCTAGCGTTCTGACACTGATGGTGTTTCCATGCATCTGATAGGTCTGGTTCGGTTGCAATTCTTCATCGGTTTTCGCATAGAGAAGCATGCCTGCTACTTGGTGCTCTGTTCCTTCTAAACTATATGCTTTATTCTTCACATAAGTAAATATCTGATATAGATTGTGAGAATGTATTGTTCGTGCATTATATCGCTGCTGCAGAGTATGGGCATAGTATTTCGCATCAATAATCAGTATTCGATTCCCTTTTTGCAGCATAATATCACTTCTCATTTCTGGCAAAAGAAATGATTCTCCACTCTCCAGTGCCCAGTCAATTTTCGATGCCTTGGCAGATAGTCCAGGCCATTCCTTTTGATAATAGGCCAAAATGAATTTTTCATAGAGCCGACACGTTTGCTGTTCATCTAAAAAATCCATCACTTTTGTTTTGCCATCCCCCTGGTTTTGCAAAAGGCCTTTCACTAATAGCTCGCAGATAGCAATGAGCATTTGATACGATTGGTTATTCCGATGGTATGCCATATGCCAACGCACGGTATGTAAATCAACCATTTCAACGGCAGAAAAATAGATTAGCAATTTTTGCAAATCCTTTTTACGTTCTTTAGAAATATCTGCATGAATCAGCAAATATATCGTAGACTTAATGATCTGATTTTTGATTTCATTAACAGAAAACTCATCATAAGAACAAACCAACTTCTTTCGATGCATGGTCTGTCTTTTGATAGAAGCAGTGATATCGATTTTTCCATGAAGAGAAGAAGTCACTTCTACTTGCGGTATATATGCCTTACCAAGGCCTCGTTTGACCTGCATGGTAAGTCCCCTTGCCAAAATGGCTGCCAACAAATCCGCTGTATTAGAAAAAGACTCTTCACCCAGTTTTCTATATCCCTGCTCTTTCAGTGCCTGAAAAGCATAGGCCAGCATATAATACAAATTCCGAATCGGTATCACTGCAGTGCACTCCTCAAATTCTGCATCCAAGTATCCACCTTAGACGGCTCGTCAAACCAGTATTCCTTCAAAAGAGGAATGAGCTCATATTCCACAATTTCCCTAAGCTGCTCATCGGTACATGTTTCTTTTGTCAGCTGACAAAAATAGCTATGTCCTACGCAAAATCCCTCTCCCAGCGAATCATCACTAGCAATCACGCGATTTAGCTCTTTTATTCGCTCTATCAATGCATCAAACTTCGTACTCCCCAGTGATTTTTGATAAGCAGTAAATCCATCGGTCTCAAAACCAGGTTGGATGTCGAAGAAAGCAAACCGCCGCCGGAGCGCATAGTCCAGCATTGCCAAACTCCTATCTGCCGTATTCATCATACCTATTACATACAAATTCTTTGGAACAGAAAATATCTCATCAGAATAGAGTAATTGTACTTCATCACCTCGCTTGTCATTTTCAAGTAGCATAAATAATTCACCAAAAATCTTACTCAGGTTGCCACGATTGATTTCATCAATGATAAAAAAATATTCATTTCCCCTGTCCTGCGTTGCTTTCTTACAAAAATCATAGAAAACCCCATGATGAAGATGGAATCCGCTCTCCGTCGGCCGATAGCCCATGATGAAATCTTCATAGGAATAACTTTGGTGGAATTGCACCAGCTTCACCCGCTCTTCCTCTTTCTGCCCCATCATGGCATAGGCCAATTTCTTGGCAATAAACGTTTTCCCTACACCCGGTGCTCCTTGGAGGATCACGTTTTTCTTGCGATGTAAAAGAGAAGATAATTGATTGTATTCTGCTTCCGTCATATAGACGTCTTGCAGGAAATTCTCTTTTGTATACAAAGAATTATATTCATCCGATTCTTCCCTTTCATCAGTAGTATTCCCTGTAAACAAATTTTGAATTTCATTCACAAAATCTGCATAATCGGTTATATCAGTCAATGTTTTTACAGGTGTCTGGGTTGTTATTTCTCTATCAATTTTATTTGTCCACTGAACACTTCGTACATTGGAATAGCCATCCTTTCTCTCTTCATATCGATAATCAGATGTAATAATTCCCTTGCCAATGATTTTATGAAATCCTTGTTTTACAAAAATCACGTCTCCAGGTTGTATCTCATGCACAAATTGCCACGTAGCATAAGCACAATTTTTGTAGGAACTACTACCACC
>DJPC01000026.1:0-1123 GCA_002439665.1 Dialister sp. UBA6422 | reverse complement strand
AGACTGATTTCATCCGTTCTCGCATAGATTCCTTATTTTCAAACTGTGTCAAATTCCCTAATTCACCCCATCCAAGAAGCATAACACCTTTTTCATAACATTCATCCCACTTATCTGCTCCCGCACCGGGAGAATATAACCAATAATGCACCCCACGTTGTTCATCTTTTAGCACGGGAAATAACTCTGGTTCATTAGGTTCTTTATGGGTTTCCATCCATGCATGTTCAGATAACTCAGGAAAAGTCGTATATTCATATTGACCTGTTGATAACGTTTCCTGGCATTTATCCTTAATAATGAAATAATCAGCAGCAAAAGGCAATTTTTTTAATTTACTTCCTACCGCTTGTATAAAATCAACAGATATATGTTGTGGATTCATTATATATTCACGGATGTTTTTATCTAAAGTAATAAAAGTGTATGGCCGCACCCAAAATAATCCTATCGTTATATTCCAATGAACACAATATTGCTCATGTACTTTATCATACCAAGTTGCAAACCTATGACGAGTATCTGCTGTATCCGATTTCGATAATAGAATAGCACTTTCAAACAAATTCCAAAGATTATCTATATCGTCTGATTTTCTATCCTCACCAAATCCATAAAAGGTAGCCTTCATCGGATTCAATATTGGAATCCCAGCAAATCTTCTTGGAACTTTCGCTAAAACGTCAAACGCCTTCGCAAATTCCACCAATAACCGTATACGATTAGACGCTTTAAGACCTTTATTAAACAATCCAAACACAGTAAATGGATCGATATCCACAACATTGTTATCTTCTTCTAATTTTGGCAAACGCATTTCCGCTTCTTGATAAATGGCAATTATCTTTTGAATCAATGGCTTTCTATCATTCTTGAAAGCCAATAACTTTGTAGCAAGTTCTGTATAGAAATCAATCCATTCATACTCTTTTTGATTTTTTACTTTTTCTTGTAACCGAGTTTTATCAAACATCATGCTCCCCTTTCACTATGTTTCACGTGAAACATTACACTATAAGCACAATTTAGTTACTGCTTAATCGCTTAATTCATTTAAGCCCGTTTTTAGATGCACCACTTACTGCTAGCCGCCTACTCTTCTATGTCCACAAACTCCGCCATA
>DJPC01000139.1:23146-24547 GCA_002439665.1 Dialister sp. UBA6422 | reverse complement strand
CCCTTATTCTTCAGAACCTTTTTCTTTAATCCGGTATAATCATAATACTGGAAAGAAATCTGTTTGCCTGCATTTAATTATTCAATACTTATATATCTGTAAATATAGCTTCATTTCCATGTTTTTGAACCAATTCTAATAAATCTTTTGCCTGCATCCAAACAGTAGCGGTATTGTCATTGGGATGTATGCCGACGAGATGTCCGGAAAATGCTCTATCCAAGTAAAAATGCACGCCGTGTTCTTTGTCATTCAAAAGCCCCAATGGTGTCACAGACCCAGGTGTCAAATCCAGTATTTGTTTCAAATCTTCTGCCGAAGCAAAGGATAAACGACGCAAGCCATGGATGTGACTGAAGTTTTTCAAATTGACCCGTTTATTTCCTTTGACGGTGATAAGGTAATAATTTTTCTTCTTATCATCTCGCAGAAATAGATTTTTCCCATCCCATTCCGGATAGGGTAGTCCCACACCATCCAGTTCATCCATATTGAAAACTGCCTTATGGTTTGTTATTTCAAAAGAAATACCTCGCTCCTTTATATATTGATAGATTTCTGATTTATTCATTGGTCATTTGCTCCTTACCAGTTAGCAGTTGGCTGCTTTCTATATTTCTACTGTCCCAACTCCTGGCTCGCGGTTGGTTATTCATTGAATTCTCAACTAGTATGAAATTAATTTTGCAATTGTTGTTGGTTATTGGAAACCAAACAACTAACAACCTTCTCTAATCCCTACTACCAAGTTTACCATGAAATATTCTAATAAAATGTGTAATGATTCCTGCTAAGATACAGGATTCTCAGGTTGCTCAAGTTTCTTAAGTTCCCCGAATACGCTAATAACGCTAGCACCTATAGGCATATTCAAGAAACATGAGCGGCCTAAGTAACCTAAGAAACTTGAGTAACCTGTAATTTTTAGCAAAATCACTCCAACTAACGCAAAAGCTTAATTTAATAACATTCCTAGTCCCCGGTCACCAAATCTCTAGCAACCAAAAGCGATACGGTTTCTACATGCATGGTCTGAGGGAACATGTCCACTGGCTGTACTTCTTTGATATCGTATCCCAGGTCAGTAAGAATTTTCGCATCTCTGGCAAACGTAGCCGGGTTGCAGGATACGTAAACAATGCGGGAAGGATGCATACCAGCTGCTGCGATGAGGACTTCTTCGTTACAACCAGCACGGACAGGATCCATGACGATGACGTCGGGGCGGAGGCCTTCTTTGTAGAGTTTAGGCATCAGTTTCCCTGCGTCAGCTGCATAAAATTCTGTATTTTCTATATGATTAAAGGCCGCATTTTTCTTGGCATCCTCTATGGCCTCTTTGACAATTTCGATCCCTATAACCCGACCGGCTTTTTTCGCCAGACAAAGGGAAATCGTACC
>DJPC01000139.1:18602-23005 GCA_002439665.1 Dialister sp. UBA6422 | reverse complement strand
AAAGAAGCAGTCAGCGCCTTCTTTCCCCAAAGATGATGGATTTCTTTCCCCAAAATGGCATTTCCTGGATGGCTCTGTACATTGTGATAAATGGAAACCACTTCTGGAAGTAATTTTTGCATTTCCTTGACCCATAAGTCCGCCAGTGGCAATGTGGGTGTAGCTGTGACGATGACAGCCATCACTTCTCCATTATCTCCCACACGCCCCATGATATGGCGAATGGATCCTTTGCGTGATTTTTCATTATATCCAGAAATATTATGCCTAGTCATAAACCCCTGGGCAAAGCGAAGGAGCCGGTTATTTTCTTCTTCCTGGATATCACAGTTATCAATCGGCACCACTTGATGACTCCCCTGCCGATAATATCCAAGAATAGCCCCGCCAGTGACCTGGCTGACAGGGATTGCCATTTTATTTCTATAGTTCCAAGGATGTGCGGCTCCAATAATAGGCTTTACCACAGCTTCATGACTACCACCAATACGAACCATCACATCTTTGACTCTCTGTTCTTTGATAGAAAGTTGTCCCTTGTAGGTCATATGGGAAATCTGGCAGCCACCGCAAGAAGCATAGACTGGACATTCCGGTTGACACCGCTCAGTAGATGTTTTTTCGATAGAAATCAGTTTTCCTGTAGCATATGATTTTTTCACCGTCACAATCACTGCTTTAACTGTTTCTCCAGGCAGAGCCCCAGGCACGAACAGAGTAAATCCTTCCACGCTACCAATTCCTTCTCCATGAATCCCTAAATCACGGATGGCTAAGGTATAGATTTCATTTGGTTTTACAGGTACATTTTTCTTAGACATATGTAACTTTCTCCTTTTATGATACATGGAGTATGTAGAAATTTAAAAAGCAGTTTTCCCTTTTTTATCTGCTACATTTTGTATTTTTCTCCATAGCATAAGTGCCAATTATTTTCTTATTATATTACAAATTGATTATCTGCCATAGAAAAAAGAGCTATGTTTCATGCGAAACATAGCTCCTTTACATCATCTTTGTAAGATGAATTATTCTTTCATAAGAAATGGATGCAACAGATTTTCAATATCAAGATGGGTGTAGTTTTCGGGATCTTGAGAGATATCAAAAGCACCATTGAGCATACACCATACGGTGACAATACCAATTAAGTGACTGACTAGAATCCGACAAACTTTTTCTACCGGCGCATCGACTGCCAATTCCCCCGCGCGCGCTCCTTGGTGCACTGTCAATATTCGTTCCAGGGCAGAATAAATATCGCAAAGTGTTTTTTCATTATCTGTAGCGGTCTGTTCGTTTTCAATACTTTCTCTCAGCCACTGTCTCACTAAACGAATGCCATTCCACTGGCAATCTCGATACACTGCATGAAAATAAAAATTACAACGTTCTACCACGGTACCATCTAAGTTAATGGCATTTTCAAGATTTCCTAAAGCTGACTCATAGGATAGATCTCGAACCACGTCTTCCTTGCATTTGAAATAGTGATAAAAGGTTCCCTTTGCTACTTGGCTATCTTTTGTAATATCTTCTACAGATACATGATCAAAGCCTCTTTCACTAATGAGCTTTCTTGCTGATGCCAAAAGTTTAGCTTTGGTCCGTTCAGCTTTTTTGGTAAGTGCCATTTGTCCTCCTACTTACACAATGCTGCTTATGTTAAAAGAATATGGAAATCTTACACCAGAAAAGATGCGCTACTCTAGTGATGTACATCCACAAATCATAAATTAACCTAGCAGTATTCTTTCTTTGCACGTTGTATATTCGCTTAATAGTATACAGGAAAAGATAAGCCTTCGCAATGACTTCCGGTCAACATTTTATAACCTTCCTTTTATATCTATTACATTTTATCTATTTCTATCCCCATAAATACGCCACGGCACTTTTATGAAGAAGTGAAAAATAATCAAGACCCATTTATAACATATCAGTTGATAATAACTAGAATACTTAATGATCAGTTTCCATTCATCCCCTATCACATAAAGATACTATCATGCCAGGCATCAATTACCATCTCTCCATCCTTCCCCCTTTTTTCTTTTTTCTTCTTCTTGTATAATAAAGTAGATATCATTTTTTAAAATTTCTTGGAATTTTGCGTCATTCGCAGAAAGGTCGTCTCATGGCTGATCATATCACTCCATTTCCCCAACAAGGTGCTCCTCGTAAAAATGTAAAAGCTGATATCTTTGAATCTTACGTAAAAAAAGAAGGTATCAATTTCTTTCGCCGGCAAGATGCCCACGATTCTTATGATACAGTAGTATTTATGACGGCTATCCCCGCCGGAGAGCATCATAAACTTGTCGCTGCTGTCATTACAGACAATAGTATGTATACCTTAATCCGCATTCATCTGGGCACGGTACCCAAAGGACCTGCTCGTAAAACCTTTATGGATTTCTTAAATACACTCAATGGCCGTCATGCTATAGTCAAATATACAGTAGGCAGTGATGACAATGTATTCCTAGATGTATGTGTTACTTCTCGTCCAGATCGTTTCGATCCAGTGGTTATCCGCACCACTCTGGACCTTCTTGTATTCCATCTGAAAGAAGTCTATGACGACATAGCACGCCGCTTGGACAAGCCAGGTGATCAAACCGATGGTTTCTCTTTGTAAAAGTAAAAAATAAGTAGTAGATGCCCAATAATTTATACACGTCCTAAAACACAGGTGTAAAAAAGTTTCCATAAAAAATAATTGATGAGTAGAAACCATATTCTATAATAACAGCCTAATAATGGTCTACAAACTTAATAATTACTGATATCAAATAAAAATGGTATAGTCATATTTCTTGTGAAATATAACTATACCATTTTAGATTTTCATAATTCATAAATTGCTATAAGAAAGTGTGTCTGCCGCGATGCTTCTTAAAGTACCTGAATGAGTTTTTCTCCATGGGCTTTCGCAATAGCAATGACATTTTCTTTATCTGCTTCTGAACTAACACCGGGTACATATTTACAACCATAAGAAATAATGGGTTCTGACAAAGCCATACCTGTCAGACCTGCCATGGACTGGAAATTATAGAAAAATTCTTCCAGGGTATGTCCCAAAACTTCTTTAGTATACGCTGGTGCAGGTGCGCCTGCTGTAGCAGAAATAACAAGTTTCTTTCCCTTAAGACCAGTTGCACCCTCTCCATAAGCAAATCCTGGGGTAAATACTTCTTCTACCCAGTGCTTCAAAAGAGCTGGGCATCCAAACCAATACACAGGAAACTGGAATACAACCGTATCTGCTTCTTTCAGTGCGGCCTGTTCTGCTGCCACATCGATATCGCAGCCTTTAGCTTCTAGATCATCAATAGCAATATCTTTGCTAGATGCTTTTAAAGTTTCCAAAATGGTTTTGTTCGCTAAAGAGCATTCCATATGTGGATGACCGGAGATGACTAAAATTTTTGCCATGGAGATTCCTTCTTTCGTATAATAGAGAAAAGAACTATTTGTTGTCATTTATAGGTTGACCATGAGCAAAGATAATAAGTAACCAATAAATAACAACTTTCTATCAATATTTTACCACTATTTATGTATTCGAGGTATATCATGATTCGAGAAATTGTAAAAGATATTATTTTCCTGCAGCAAAAAGCCCAGGTAGCAGAAAAAACAGATCATTCCATTGCCACAGATTTAAAAGATACTTTAATAGCCCATGCAGATAGTTGCGTAGGGCTAGCAGCCAATATGATCGGATTCACCAAAGCCATTATTGTTTTCAAAGACGGAAAAGATGCGGTTATTATGTATAATCCAAAAATTCTTTCCGCCGTAAATCCCTATCACACAGAAGAAGGCTGTCTCTCTCTTCCTGGTAAACGTCCTTGCCTGCGGTATGAACATATCGAAGTCAAATACAGAGATGAAACTTTCCACGTAAAGAAAAAGAAATTCAACGGATTCACTGCTGAAATTATCCAACATGAAATAGACCACTTAAAAGGAATTTTAATCTAAGCCCCCATAAACATATCGAGCACATCCAATGGTACCTATGAACATCTTTTAATAAAAATGAGTGTGAGTAAACCATATAAATAAACCCGTTCCTTCATAATGATTTCACCCTATCATTTCATATAAGGAGTATATATGTATACCATTTATCCTACTTTCTTTCCTCAATTTCAATGCAAAGCAGGGCAATGTAAACACACCTGCTGTCAGACTTGGGAAATCGATATTGATCCAGATACAGAAAATCTCTATAGAAATACCAAAGGTCCATTGGGAAAAGAACTTACCCAATGGATGAAAACTTCTGAAGACGGCTCCACCTGTTTTAAGCTAAATGAAAAAGGTTATTGTCATTTTCTCCGCAAAGATGGACTTTGCCGGCTTATTTTAGAAAAGGGAGAGTCTTATTT
>DJPC01000139.1:8460-18516 GCA_002439665.1 Dialister sp. UBA6422 | reverse complement strand
AGAAGAAGAAATGGAACTTTGTGGAACAGGTTTGTGCTGTGAAAAGACCTGTGAGCAGTTAAGAGATACCCATAAGCTCCAATTTACTGCAGAAGGGACCACCCAAGTATTTTCCTTTGACACACTTTTGCAAGCTCTTGGTGCTAACGTGCCAAAGAAAGATACCCTCTGGAGCCCATCTTTATCTCTATCTTCCATTTCATCCATGATATCCCATTTAGAAAAGACAGAACCTATTGATGAAGAATGGACAAAGCACCTATCCTTCATGAAACATCATAGAGAAGCTGTACTGGATAAAGGGCAGTGGTATCAAAAAGAAGAAACTCTATCTTATTTCCAGAAACTTTTTCAATACATTTGGTATCGCCAGTTGGATCTATGTCTTTCTATTCCTTTAGAAACCATAAAAGCCTATGCTGAAGAAAGCACCCTTTTCATTTATTTGGAATCAGCCTTGACAGGCGACCCTCTCCGTGCCGCTGCCCGCTGGTCTGAGCAGATCGAGTACGATACGGATAACGTAGATATATTATTGGAACAATTAATGACGAATGCCTAAAATATAAAAAGTGATTACAAAAAGAAGGTGTCTCTATGTCATTTCCTTTTTCCTACGATCCAACCCCTGGATTGATTGCCCCCGATTTTGAGAAACTTTCTTTATTCCTTCCTAAAAAAGCCATTTTCGCCTTTTTAGGAGAGAAACGAATAAAACATTTTTCTGAATCCATGGAAGGAAAAGAAATCGGTCACTTCATTTCCATTACCAAAAACTTTCCTCTCTATGAAATTTCCACTTCCAAAGAGCCCATTCTTATGATGCAAGCTCCAGTTGGTGCACCTGCTGCAGTTCTTATGTTAGAAAGACTTTATGCTTATGGGATAGAAAAGGTGCTGGCTATCGGCTGTTGCGGTGCTCTTGTAGAACTTCCAGAAAATATATTTCTTCCAGTACAAAAAGCCTATCGGGAAGAGGGTACTTCCTACCACTACTTACCACCATCCCCTTTTATTTCTTTAGACGAAAAGCCATTAAAACAACTAGAAACCTATTTCCAAGACAAAAAGCTTCCTTATCTTCCCTGTACTACCTGGACCAGTGACGGTTTTTTCCGGGAAACCAAGCAAAAAATAGAAGAACGTAAAAAAGAAGGCTGTCAAGTCGTGGATATGGAATCGAGCGCCTTAGCTGCCTGCGCTCGATTCCGAAATAAAGAATTTGCCCAAATCCTTTTCACTGCTGACACATTAGCTCATATGACCCACGACCAACGAAACTGGGGAAAAGAAAGCAGAAATTCTGCCTTGACCTTAGCTTATGAGGCGATACAATATTGGTAAATAGTAATACGAGCTATAACTTAGAAATCATCAGACATGATGCGAGTTTGATATAAAGATCCCTATAAAAATCCTTATGCCACAACCACACATGGCTTAAAATTCTCTATTTCTAAGGTTCTTGGTTATATAGTTTTATCTATAGGCCAAACATATTTAGTTGGCTCACTTGTATATTTTGAAACAGGAGGATTTTATCATGACTTTACAAATTGGCGAAAAAGCACCGAATTTCACACTCCCTTCTGATCAGGGTAAAGATATTTCTTTGTCTGATTATGTAGGACAGAAAGTGATTTTATATTTTTATCCGAAAGATAATACCTCTGGCTGTACTTTAGAAGCAAAAGCTTTTCGCGATCACCTTGTTGATTTCAAAAAATTGGGTTATGTCGTTTTGGGCGTTAGCCGCGACTCTATCCGCAAGCATTGCAATTTTCGAGATAAAAATGAATTGAATTTTCCTCTTCTTTCTGATGCTGACGAAACGGTAGTCAATCTATATGGAGTTTTAAAGGAAAAAAGCATGTATGGTAAAAAATACATGGGCATCGAACGCTCCACCTTTATCATCGACGAAAAAGGAAATTTGGTCAAAGAATACCGCAAAGTAAAGGCAGCTTCTCACGTAGATGATTTGCTGAAAGACCTCTCATAAAAACTATATGAATGATAAATAAAATATGGCGCAGATGATCTATTTAAAATCATCCAGTCACAATAAAAGCCGTGTAAAGAGAAGCTCCCTTTGCACGGCTTTATGATGTCTCTATGAAATGATTGGACTTTATTCACTATAGCATATGGTGCCCCAGATCCTAATTTTTTCATCATGAGTTCCATTGAGCAAATAGATTTTATTGACTAGCATTTTTCAAATACTTCACGTGAATCTATTAAAAACTACCAACCTGCTGGAAGAAAACCTCCTAAACTAAGAATAGCATAGATCCCAGCCAAGCTAAAAATAGCAATGACCAAGAATTGTACTGATTTCTTTCCCATCCATCCACACTGCCAAACTGGTTCCATATCCCCCTGCTCTCTCGCCCGATTCAGCATGAAAACAGGAAGGATTGACATAATGATACCACCAAAAGTACCGGCAAAGAAGATGGCATTAACAAAGCTAACTGCACCCCCAAAAGCCAGAAGAAATGGTGGAAGCACAATAAATAAAATCATCACCAGACGAGTGGATACCTTAGATTCATCTTTTAATTGAAATCGATCTACCATATTGGTCAAAAAACTTTCTGCAATGACCCAAAAGGAAGTAAGCATGGCACAGAAAGCAAAGACATTGACAAGTAAATAAAAAATTGGATGATGCAATGCATGACCCCAAGAAAGAGAGGCCACTTCTGTAATATCAGATAAGGGTAACATTAAAAAGACAGATAAAGGCACCACAGAAAGAATGATAAAGGAAATCAAAAATCCTGTCAAAATAGATGGTACCAATTGCTTTGGCTGATGTGTGAATCCACGGGCTACCTCAGGAACCATGTACTGTACTGCATAACAAAAAACAGTAATATTAAAAATCGGCATGGCATAGGTCCAATTGGCATAGAAAATATCTTGCAATGGCACTTTAGCCGATACAAAAGAAGCTCCTGCTAGGACCAATAGCATGGCAATCATTCCACCACTGATCAGTTTTTCTGCCACTCCTGTAGCTTTTAGTCCAAACCAAATCACAGCAGTAGCAGGAATAATGAAAATGAGACTCCCCGCATAAAAAGATATGCCTAATAAATCAGCTAATATTTTTCCACACCCATTAGTATAGGCAATCAGGCTACAAAAACTAGTCGCTCCTACAGAAAAAAAGAGCATCCAAGCTCCCACTTTTCCGATATATTTTTCAGCCAATCCAGAAAGTTGTAGTGGCATTCTTGTCCGAAGTGATGTTTCTGCTACATATAGCATGGATACGGTAGAAATCAAAGCAGCAATGATAAGCCAAAGTACCAATACAGGCCAACCCGCTTTGCGGCTGGCATAAGCTAGCCCCAATACACCAGATCCAATGGTAGACCCTACGATCATCATAGTCGCCTCTACAAAGGTGAGATGATGGATTTTAAGTCCTGTCGACTCTTTCTTCACTTGTCCCACAGCATCTGCTGCATTTACATATTCCATTTCATTCCTCCCTGAAAATGCCCAGAGTAATGAACCAATTAGCAATAAATCGTCAGACGTTAGGTGATGTAATCCATAAACTAACTATGACATGCAAAATGCCGTCTCCTAAACAAAGACGGCATACACTTTCCCCACAAAAAAACGCCCCCTACGGGACGCACATATAAGGATAAGTAATGGTAGCCTTTAGATCTCTAACTCCTAGCTACCATATTTACTCTCTTTTCCTAGCCACCAATCAATAGTCACTAGTTGCTACTTGTCTTCGTCTCGGTCATTACAATCCAAGCGATATATACTTGCCTGTGTGTTTTTTCTTTTGATACAGCTCATTTCAGATACTGTTCATCACTTCACACATTGCTAAAAGCATACCTTGTTAAAATGCCAATGTCAAGAAACTTAAGAAAAATATTTCGCCTAAAGCGTGGTAATACCGCTAGAGATTATAGGCTATAAGCGAAGAATGAGGAGAACGGGCATTAGATACAGCTTGCCACCATGACTTCATACTTTGAATTTCTCACTTCCCACTACCTGTATGCTATACTATGTTTATCATTTATGAAACGGGAGGATGACTATGGATATAATCACCTATATGTCTTTTGTAGGAGCTGCTATTTTGCTAGTTATAGCACCAGGACCAGACAGTATGTATATTTTGACCAAAAGTTTATCTTCCGGTGCTAAAAAAGGTATTACCTTAGCTTGGGGATTAGCTACTGGCCCCATATGGCACACCTTTCTTGTCATGATCGGAGTAGCTACTTTCATTCAGCATTCTCCCACAGCATTTAAAGTGCTTACTTACAGCGGAGCTATGTATCTTCTCTATTTATCTTATGGTGCTTTCCGCGCCAAAGCAAAGCCAATGATATTCCATTCTGAAACGACTGATAACACAAAAAATGGATCTCTCTACTGCCGCGGATTTTTGATGAACGCCTCCAATCCGAAGGTACTCCTCTTCTTCTTGGCTCTGCTTCCTCAATTTATTGATGAAAAAGCATTTTTCTCTCCCAGTATTCAAATCGGACTTATGGGTCTCACTTTTTCTCTTCTGACAGGAATTATATTCTCCCTCTATGCCCTCTGCGCTGCTCACCTCCGTTTGAGTCTTATGAAGCATCAAAACTTTCCTTATATAATGAATAAAGTGGAAGGTTCCTTGCTGCTACTCATTGCCATTGGTCTCCTATTTTTATAAACATGATGATGGATTAGCTATTGGTAGTTACTTGTTATCTCTCTTTACTCCCTCTTGGCAAATCGCAGCGAATAATCAACCAGATTCCTTCTCGATTCTCCATTCTCAGTCACGTTAAGTAACTATCTAAAAACACCATGCGAAGATATATATATCCTCACATGGTGTTTTTCTTTGTCAAAATTATTTTTCCAGATTCAAATCTGGCATTTCATGGGTGACTGGTCCCATCTCTTTTTTGCCATTAAGGATATTCATGAACTGTTCTCCTGTAATGGTTTCTTTTTCATACAGATACTTAGCCAGCTCATCTAATTGATGACGATGATCCTGGAGAAGCTTAGTAGCCTTGGCATGCTGATTTTTAATCAAATCAGACACCACTTTATCAATTCGAGCCTGTGTTTCTGGTGAGCAAGCCAAAGTGGTATCCCCACCTAAGTACTGATTTGTCACAGTCTCCATAGCTACCATGCCAAATTCATCACTCATACCATATCGAGTAATCATGGCCCTTGCCAGTTTCGTAGCTTTTTCAATGTCATTGGAAGCCCCATTAGTAGATGTACCAAAAACCACTTCTTCCGCTGCTCGGCCACCTGTTAAGGTAGCAATCTGGTCCAGCATTTCCTCTTTGTTCATGAGGTAATGATTTCCCTGTTCTACTTGCATGGTATATCCCAAGGCGCCACTAGTTCTTGGAATAATGGTAATTTTCTGCACCGGCGCAGAATGGGACTGTAAAGCAGCTACCAGGGCATGGCCAATTTCGTGATAAGAAACAATACATTTTTCTTTATCAGTTAAAATAGCATGTTTCTTCTGATATCCCGCAATGACCACTTCGATAGATTCTTCCATATCTTCCTGGGTCGCATATTTTCTATGGTCACGAACTGCACGAAGTGCTGCTTCATTGACAATATTAGCCAATTCTGCCCCAGAAGCCCCTGATGCCATGCGAGCCACTTTATCATAATCAATGCCAGGCGCCGTTTTTACCTTGCTGGCATGCACTTTCAAGATAGCAATACGACCTGCCAGATCCGGAAGGCCTACAGGCACTTGTCGGTCAAAGCGCCCTGGTCTAGTCAGCGCAGGATCCAAAGATTCTGGGCGATTAGTAGCTGCCAGTATGATGACTCCTGTATTATCTTCAAAACCATCCATTTCAGTTAAAAGCTGATTCAGCGTCTGTTCTCTTTCATCATTACCACCAATAGCAGCACTGCCACGTTTTTTACCAATGGCATCAATTTCATCAATAAATACAATGCAAGGTGCTTTTTCCTTCGCTTGTTTAAATAAGTCTCTGACCTTAGCTGCCCCCATTCCCACAAACATTTCTACAAATTCAGAGCCAGAAATGGAGAAAAAGGGAACAGCAGATTCACCAGCTACCGCTTTAGCTAACATGGTTTTCCCTGTACCTGGCGGTCCAACCAGTAAAATTCCTTTCGGCATTTTGGCGCCAATTTCTTTATATTTTGTCGGGTCATGGAGATACTCTACTACTTCCTGTAAATTATCTTTTGCCTCATCTTCTCCTGCTACATCGGCAAATTTAATACCATTGGTGGGTTTAACAAATACTTTGGCATTGGATTTTCCCATACCAAAAGTCATGGCCCCTGGACCGCCCATATTATTCATGAGTTTCTTATTCATGTAATGACCGATCCCAAAGAAAATCAAAATCGGAAGCACCCAAGATAATAAAGCTGACAGAACTGGATTCATAGTCTCTACAATTTGCCCAGTGAAATCAGCTCCTGACTTATGCAACCTCTCCACCAGTTCTGGATCATTCATAATGGCAGTTTTATATGCTTGTTTATCTCCTTTTTGGGTAAACAAGATCTTATCCTGTTCCACCTGTACTTTATCGATTTTCTGCTCTTCTGTCAAAGTCATAAAAGTAGAATAATCCATTTCTTTGACTTCATTTTCTTTAATCATAGGCATGAAAATCGAATTGAACAGGAAAATAGCCAAGAAAATTAAAATGTAATAAGCCAAAATAGGCTTTTTCGGCATTTTCATTTCATTCATATCCATCATCTCTCTTTCTTTGAAATATAATTATTGACTAAAAGTCGATAATTATATTATACACCACTGGACAATTGTTGTTGGTTGTTAGACATTTCGCGTAAAATATTTCTAATCCCTAGCTACCAACTTCTACTCTCTAAATCCGAAAGAATCTCTCCGTATTTTCCCTAGCATGGTCCACCAAATCAGATACCGCAACTCCCATGTATCCTGCCAAAGTCTCTGCCACATAGGTGATGTTTTGTGGCACATTGGTCCTAGTCAAATGAAATCCTCTTGGTGTCAAATAAGGGGCATCGGTTTCAATCATCACCCGAGAAAGGGGCAAAATAGAAACCGCTTCCCGTAAATCATCTGCCCTACGTTCATCACAAATCCAGCCTGTAATACCGATATAAAATCCCATATCCAGCAGTGTCTGCAACGTATCTTTATTTCCTGTATAACAATGCACTACAGATAAAGGACAGATATCTTCATGTCCTTTGAAACAAGAAATAAAATCTTCTGCTGCATCCCTTTCATGGAGAAACATCGGTTTATGAAGTTCTTCTGCCAAATCAATCAATGCTTTGAAATAATGCATCTGATTCTCTTTGGTGCTATACATCCGATCATAATCCAGCCCTGTCTCACCAACTGCTACAATGCGCGGATTGGAAGTCACAATCTCCTGAATCCGTACTACATCTTCCTCCTTCGCCTCATCAGCGCTATGGGGATGAATGCCTGCAGTACCATACACATCATGGTTTTTTACAAACGTATTCACTCGCTCATTTTCTTCCGCTTCCGAACCTGTTAAAATACACTGGATTCCCGCCTCATGGGCATCTGCTATAATCTGTTCTGGATGAGGAAATGATTTGGTAAATAGATTAAGTCCAATATCGTAATACTTATATGTCATAATGATTTCCTTTTTCGTAAATAATAAATCCCTATGGTTGCCGGTTGTTGGTTATTTAGTTCACACTCCCACCAACAATGGCTCATTCAAATTCTTACCACATACCATTCGAATGAATAAATAATTTCACGTATTATATTTTCTATCTGTATTATATCATTTCAGGCAAAGCCTTATGCGCAGAGGAAAAGGACTGGAAAATTCTGAAAAAGTATGGTATTATCTATGCATATGTGAATATATTTCAAACATGCGGGTGTAGTTCATCGGTAGAACGCCAGCTTCCCAAGCTGGACAGGAGGGTTCGACTCCCTTCATCCGCTCCAAAACAAAAAAGAGTCCAATGGACTCTTTTTTTATTTTCACTAAAATCTTTTGAGATTTTCCGGCTCTATAAATCCAGAAAAAATCTTTAAAATAACATCGTTCTATTTTTTATCTCCACGCATTCGGTATGCCCAAGGCCAACGCACTGCCTACCATAAGCACAGCATACTTGATACCACTAGGCATAAATAAATCAGCTACTACATACATGAGAATCACCACAGTGACCAATTCTTTCCCCCTAGGATAAATGCGATATCGCTGTATCCAAGAGCCAAAGAGAAGAGTATTGATACACGCTGTCATGATAAGCTGACATGCTCCCACTGTAACAATGAAACTTTCCCCTTGGAGTCTTGCTACATAAGCCCCAGCCATACCACCAATTCCAATCACTGCTATCAAAAAGACAAAGGGGAGTCGCTTTAAGAATGCTTTTCTAGAAATGGTTTTCTTAACATCTAGAAATGTATGTCTCATACTACAAAGAAATAAGATAATCGCTGTCACACCATATTCTGCTAGAAAAAATAAAGTTGCTTGATTTTGTGTCATACTATATCTCCATGATTTTGCCCGGTCAATAATAGTTACTCATCCACCTTAGATTCATCATTATCCCAGAAAAGGTCTGCTTTCTTTTCTCCTCCCATATACTGAGATAATTCTATCACGTGCCCATCAGGATCTTGCAAGTACACACTTTGCATGGGCCCTCTAGCTCCTCGATGAGAAATAATAGAGGTCATAAGTGGAACTTTTTGGGCTGAAAGCATATGATATACAGACTCTATATTTTCTACTTCAAAGCATATTGTCATACGACCTTCTTTAGGGTATAAACAGCCCAATGCAGCAGCTTGTTCTTTGGAAATCACATGAATTTTCCATTCCCCTCTTTGCAGGAAGACCCCAAAATCAGAAGGATGCACATCCATTCCTAAATATGTGGTATAAAAAGAAATACAAGCTTCCTGGTGAGTTGTAACCAGTATAGCTTGTTTGAAATGATATAGTTTCATAATACTCCTATATTAATAACCATATAGTCTATTGTTTCATCATGATCCATACAATGGGTGATTGATTAGCTTCTTGCTATGATCACAAATAACCAGCACAATTTTTAATTATAAAGTCACCATAAAATGTCCCATAAGCATGCCTAATGCTCTTCTAACCACCTGTTGAAAACGCTTTTCTGCCAATTCATACACTTCATGAGGTGCGATCACTTCACTATCTGTCCGTTTAGCTACCACCCCGCATATAGAGCCAGCACGTAACCCCATAACCCTTGCCAAGGTCATAAGAGTTGCATTTTCCATTTCATAATTGATACACCCCATATGACGATAATCATCAAGTCTTCCTTGCAATTCTTTTCGCACATACCCAGAAAAGCTATCATATCGCTCCTGTCCAGGCCAGAAAGAATCAGTGGATACACAAATACCTGTTGCATAGGGAATATGTAACTCTTTAGCCGCCTGTTCTAAGGCCAAAGTCACTTTCATATCTGCCATAGCAGGGTATTCTGCTGGTGCATAGGCTTTGGAAGCTCCGTCCATCCGGACAGCTCCTTGATTGATGACTAAATCTCCCAAATTGACACATTCCTGAATCGATCCTGTAGTTCCCACACGAAGAAATGTAGTAACTCCTAGTCGTGCCAATTCTTCTACTGCAAAAGTCACACAAGGACCGCCCATTCCAGTGGACATGACTAAGACTGGTTTCCCACTCACATGAGCCAGCCAAGAGGTAAAATCTCGATGGGAATTGACAAAATGAGCTCCAGTGTCTAGTGCTTTAGTTAGCCCCTCTACACGCCCAGGATCACCTGGCACAATCGCGTATTGTGCATATTCTATTTTTTCTCGGGTCAGCCCAGTGTGATACATGACTTCGCCCTCTTTGGCATAATGAACCATCTAAATCCCCCCTTCTCAGTAGCAATCACCTAGCCATCGTCACAATATATTTAGAAAGTGCAACATATATTGTATCTCATCATTTTATATTCATGAGGATGATGCAAATAAGAATAACCAAT
>DJPC01000139.1:3047-8434 GCA_002439665.1 Dialister sp. UBA6422 | reverse complement strand
AATAAAAGTATTAAGAAATACATCCATGACTTCAAAGACTAGAGAGCACCGTATGTTTTTTAGAAATTAGCCGTAACTGACCAATTATTTCTTATTTTTCTTTCCCTTCTTATGTTTCTTTTGTTTTTTCTCCTTCTTCTCTTTTTTACCTGATTTCTTGTTACACTTCAAATGAGCCATAACTTTTTGGTCATCTGCAGGCACGGGAACCATATCTTCTTCTCCTAATGTCCAGTCCCCTTCGATAGTATCCCCACCATCAGGAAGTCCTAATACATGGGTTTTATATTTTAAGTCAAAATCCTGATCCAAAGTGGCTATATCCAGTTCTTTGTCACCATCCACATCTTTATTCTCTATGAGCTGAGTTAATATGGTTTCCATGTCATCAGCCAAAGATAATACTTCTTTAATTCGTTCCTCTTCTGCCGGACGATTATCTGGATTGGGATCTAGCATATAATTCTGCAGAAATGCTTTATTCTCCTCCAATTTATGGCTGATTTCGCTCAATATTTCCTGCAAAGATCGTTCTTGACTCATAAGCTACTCCTTCCCGGAAGCGGTTCCTTCCGTGACCAATACCTTATCCACCCGTCGGTTATCACAGTCTACCACTTCAAAAGTAAACCTATCATATTGCACTTTTTCTGTTTCCTTAGGAATATATCCTAGCAGATAAGTAATAAATCCACCTAGTGTTTTATAGTATGCTTCAGCTTCTCCAGGAAGCTCTTCTTCTATATGGAAATATTCTCGGAAATCATCAATAGAACAAAGTCCTTCCACTAACCAGGAATGTTCTGACCGCCGGATAAACTTATTCTGTTCTTCTAAAATATCCTCTTTATCACCAGGCATATCTCCTACAATTTCTTCTAGCACATCATGCAAAGTCACTAGCCCTGATAAAGTTCCATATTCATCAATAACAATCGCTTCGTGAACACCACGACTGCGGAACAATTGTAATAATTTGATGAGTGTCAATGTTTCTGGAATATAGAGAGGTAAATGGATGGTATCCATAATAGAAGCTTTCACAGATTTTCCTGGATTTTTATGCTGATTCAAAAGTACTTCCTGTAAATCAGCCAATCCTTTAAAATCATCTAGAGATCCACTTCCTACAGGCAAACGGAAGTGGGAAGATTCCATCATATCTGTCCAGATTTTTTCTTCGCTATCTTCTAAATCAATCCAAGTCAGCTGCGGCCTAGCGGTCATACAATCAGATGCGGTACGGTCATTGAGCTCAAATACGTTATCAATGATTTCTGGTTCTTCTTTATCGAAAGTTCCCAGTTTAGCCCCCTGTTGCAAAAGGACCTTGATTTCCTCTTCAGAAACAGGCTGTTCGCCTCCCATTTTGACTCCTAAAAAGCCCACCACCATTTTAGTAGATTCTGTAGAAAACCACACCAATGGCTTACATATAGTAGCCATAATAATCATAGGCCGAGCCACCATACACGCTGCTTTTTCAGGAATGGCAATGGCAATCCATTTAGGGGCTAATTCACCAATGATCAAGGAGAAATAAGTCACTAGCACCATAACAGTCACCATACTGATCCCCTGAGCATAGGGAGCCAAAAGCGGAATTTTTTCCAATTCCTTTCCCAAAGGCCCTGCCAAAGAAGCGCCAGAAAACATACCAGTAATAATACTAATAGTCGTAATACCTACCTGAATCGTGGCAAAAAGCTCTTCTTTTTCTTCTGCCAAACGAAGAGCATAGACTGCACTTTTATTACCCTCATCAATGAGCTCCTGTAATTTGGTTTTGCGAGCCCCTACGATAGCAATCTCCGCCAATGAGCATACCCCATTAGCTAATACTAGCAATATAATAATCACCAATTCGACCCATATATGGCCGTCATCCATAAAACGTTACCTCCTACGATAACATACTACCAGCA
Source organism: Dialister sp. UBA6422 (assembly GCA_002439665.1). Lineage (GTDB taxonomy): Bacteria > Bacillota > Negativicutes > Veillonellales > Dialisteraceae > Dialister. Next base: position 6,509 of record DJPC01000139.1, on the reverse strand, counting down.
GTATACTGCTTTTATAATATATGTCATTATATCATGAATATAAGAATATCCCAAAAATTCTTATATTCACCAAAAACCTTCTTTTTGTTATCTAGAGACACTAGTGGTTGGATCATTTATTATCGTAATTTTATAGTTATAATATTTTATTATATAGTATAATTAATTTTGTTTTATATTATATACTTGATTATTTATTTTATATACTGTAATATATAGATAGGCGAGATGGAAGCCCCTGTGGAGGGTCCCGTAAAAAATACACAGGGTAGTGAAAGTCGCAGTTCGCCTACCGATGGTGAATATCATAAGCGCGCCGGGAAGTATCTCCCGTCCAAAGGGTGAAGGAATCCATGGAAAGTGAGTTGTAAAACTATATATTTCCTTCATAGATGCAAAAACATAAACATGGTAATGAAAATGCTCTGCTTTCAAGAAAAAGATGATTGGCGGTTCTCTCATCTTTCTTCTTGAAATGCAGAGTTTTTGCGTGCTTCAAACAGCTAAAGGCACCACACTTTCACGTTGCTATATGTATGTATCATAGAATGTCTTTCTGACTTTATTCTTGATATTTTCAAGGACTTTTTAGTATAAAAATTGCAAAACATATTTCAGTTGATTTCAATAGATGATGAACTATATAATATAGAACAGTATAAATTACATCATAAACGAATAACCACTGGAGGATTCATGAAAGTATCTATCATCGGCAGCGGAAGCACAGCGTTAGCTGCTGCTTCTTTCTTAAAATTTAAAAAAATTCCTGTCAAGGTATATGTACGAAACAAAGAAAAATTAGATGTCTGGAATGAAGCACCTTTGCAGGTACGAGGAAAAATTGATACCGACTTTTACGTCCCTGTCTCTTCGCGCCTACAGGAAGCTATTGATTTTGCAGATATTTTAATGATTTGTACTAGAGCCAATGATCACGAAGCAGTGACACAGGAAATCGCTCCTTATATGCACAAAAATCAGTGCCTTCTCTTTATGAATGGGTGCTGGGGTGCTGTCAAGGCATATCGTTTTTTTCAAAAAACCTATGGCGGCTTCCCCACGGCTATTGCAGAAACTGCCAATATGCCTTTCATGGCCTCTTTGTCTTCTGATTTTCGTTCCTTGGAATTTAAAGCTATGAAAGAGGAAATTGGATATTCCTGCATTGGTGAAGAAGGAGATTTAAGCCAATTGCTTCATCAAATAGCCCCTAAAGTAAGCCGCGTCTCTTCCCCTGCTTCTACGTCTTTATCTGCTACCAATCCCATCATTCACGGCGCGCAATGTTTATTCAATATCACCCGTATGGAAAATGGGGAGGATTTTTCCTTCTTTGGCCCTCCTTTGACTTCCCATGTGGCTGATTTCATCGAAGCCTGCGATAAAGAGCGCTTAGCAATTGGTAAAGCATTGGGACTCGAACTGTCTAGTCTCATAGATGTATTAAATTCCTTTTGGGGCAGCCGTTTCACTTCTCTCCATGATGCACTCACCCAAAATCCATCTTATCAAACTGTAAAGGGGCCTATTTCTTTAGAAAGCCGTTATTTGACGGAAGATCTTCCTTGCGGATTGACAAGCTTAATGGACTTAGCTGATATGATGCACATAGAGGCTCCTCATATCTGTGCTTTGGTTTATACAACAGGACTATACCTGCAAAAACCATATCATCCATTTTTGACTCTCCAAGATTTACGGGTCATCAAAGCCCTCAATAAATAATGTAAAGATACACAGATAGATGCTTATTCTAATTCCCTAAGCGTTTTCTTAGACCATAGTTTACAAGACAAATAAAATATATGATAAGGAAAGGAATGCTCCCTATGAAGAAATTATTATTTCCACTTTTGGCACTACTGCTCACCGGTGCTCCTTCTATGGCAGAAAATTGGATCTCTCTTCCTATGGATCAGACGGTACAGGTGGACACCGATTCATATATAGATAGCGGGATTCGTTCCTCTATGTCCATCAAACTCTCTATGCCACCAGGAAATGCCATTTCGACTTTAGAATTTGATAAGGACCAACACTCCTACCGTGTAGCTACCGTTAAAACGTATGATTCCAAGGGAAAATTAAAAGATACCCTGAATTACAGTGATGATGCCAGCAGCTGGAGCCCACTTCTTCCCAATTCGTTTGGTAAAAATATATACACCCATTTTATAGAATACCCTATCCCTCATTTTACAAAGCCCCTGTGGCTTACGGTATACAAAGAAGATGGTGTGAAATACCACGGAAGCACCTATGACATAGAGAAAAATACGATTCAATACAAAAATGGCTATGCCACTTTTTGGCTCCGTATTGCGTATCCTTGGAAAGAGCAAAATTTCTCCGCTGTCATTTATGAAGTCAAAATGGATATTCCTAATAGGCGGGTGCAAACTTTATCTATGACCGAATATGGTTACGACGGTAAGATCAAGTCTCATGGTGCTGGTTCGACAGAAAGGTCATCCATTACACCCGATACCCCTATGGCTAAAGTTCATCAATACATCAAGGGAGAACTGGAATCTGGACGAATTCGTATGGTAAAAACAGGAAACTAACTGCTAAAAGTAATGCCCATTCCTATTCATGTATATTCCCTCTATCCACCTACGAGGTTCTCATGTCACAAATTTATGTCAAATCTTTAACTGCTTCCCAAGCTGAAGCTTGCTATAGTGCATTCCTTCAAGGAGCTCTCCCGCAGGAGGGGTGTGTAGTCACCGAAGGAACCCATATTTACCTATTAGATGCCTTGCCTCCATTACCAGAAGGATTGGGAGTCCCTGTAAATTTTGGCCCGGTTGATTGGATTCATTCTTTAATCACCTCTCAAATAAAAAGTGTACTCACCTATAAAGAGTATATAGCAGGGCGCCGTCTACCATCTGGTGTCGCATTAGGAGCTACTCCAGAGGGTATCTTTATATTTTCTACTGACCTATGGGAACCAGATTTGGGACAAATGTCTATGTTTCACCTTTCTTTTGACCCTTTAGAAGAAGTCATTACACCACAAGAAGCCAGTAAACTCTACCATGTAGATGCAAAAAGAATCCAGGCAGATTGCGAACACGCTGGAGAGGGGCAGGTATTTTCCACAAAAGAAGTGCGCCATTCAGGAAATACATGGCTTCTTTTGAAAAGAGCTGCTGGTCACATATACAATGAAGAAACTCCTTCTTCCTTTGCCATCAATCCTTTACTTCTAGTTTTTTCCACCGTTGAGGCAGCTTCCATTTGGAATAGGGATAGTGGTAGCGTCCGCAGTGCTGCTGGTGGCGCAGGTCATGCTGCCGCTCGCATGCAAGGAGGAGACTGCCGCAAATCCGGTCGCATCTGGCTCGTCCGCCGAGAAGCTATGAATCGTCTCTTTGGCCAAGCTATACCAGAAAAAATGCATGAGGCCATGAAGCAGTTATAAAAACTAGAAATACACCATTAAAATTGAGC
>DJPC01000139.1:0-2995 GCA_002439665.1 Dialister sp. UBA6422 | reverse complement strand
GAACATTTCCCTAACATCCCGTCCTTTTTGATAATTGATTGAATATTGTCACATCATATACCTGAATACACCCTAATGAATCGTTTCTAACTAGTATCAGATCAGTGACTTCATTTTCGAGAGCTAAAACTGATTGATCGATTGTTGCCAATTATTCATCGTTACGTCCAAAAGCTTGTCACTAATGATAGTGTGTGCACAGAATGTTACATGATAGCCCAATATTTCTATGCATTATGCATTTAAAAACCAAGTTTTCACCATATATATGCAATATGAGTCACATGAAGGATCGCTCCATAACTATTTTATAAGATTCTTCCTAAATCTACGGCCATCTGTTTATCTCTTTCCGGTGGACGACCAGCAATGGTCAGATAACCGCCAATCATAGCACCATTAAGTCCTGCAGCCAGTGCAAAGGCCTGCATGTCTCGAAGAGAATTTTCACGACCTGCACATACACGCATAATCACATGGGGCAGAATAAATCTATACATAGCAAAAATACGCAATATTTCAATAGGTTTGGGTGGTCTATTCTTACCAAAAGGCGTCCCTGGGATAGGATTGAAAATATTAAGCGGTACAGAAGTCACATGATGATTGCGTAACGCAAAAGCCATGTCGATACGATCTCTATCAGTTTCCCCTAAACCCATGATACCTCCAGAACATACTTCTAGCCCAGCTGCCTGAATGCGACGAATATGTTCTTCTTTTTCTTCATAGGTATGGGTCGTACAAATTTGAGGAAAATAGCGCTTGGCCGTTTCCAGATTGCAATGAATTCGCTCACAGCCAGCAGCCTTCAATGTTTTTAATTGTTCTTCCGTTAAAAGTCCTAATGAACAGCACACAGACAATTTGGTCTCTTTCGTGATCATACCTACCGCTTTGACAATCGATGCAAATTGTACTGGATCACTTTGTCCACGACCAGAAGTGACTATGCCAAATCGCTCTGCTCCATAGGCTTCTGCCTGTTTTGCTTCTTTCAGTAAATCTTCAGGACTTCGCAAAGGATATTCTTTGACTCCCGTATGATACCAACCAGATTGAGCACAGAATTTACAATTCTCTGTGCAGCGACCGCTTCTAGCATTCACATCACTGCAAAAGCGTATATGATCTCCACAAAATGTTTTTCTGATTTTATCCGCACAGGCCATCAAAAAGAATGGTTCTTTCTTTCCTGCTTCAAAAAGGGTGTCTGCTTGTTCCCTAGAAATATCCCTTCCGGAAAGCACCTGGTCCATACAGGCAGTGATATATTTTATATTTTCGTCCATTCCTATATCTCCTTATGATAGTGCCTGATAGATGGGTATCTCTTGACTGAAATCACATATCTCTAATACAGCACCATCAATGAAATGATACGGGACTAGGTAGCTAGGATTGGAAATGAGGGATTAGAATGTGCTGTTTCTAATCCCTCATTCCTATTTGATTCCAAGTCACCAGTCCCCATCAAACAGTTAGTCCAGATGCGGTGCTGTCTGGGTACGTCCTAAGTCATGAAGCATAGCGATGTCATCTTGTGGATCAGACCCTTTACTGGTGAGATAATTTCCAATCATAACACCATTCATACCGCCAGCCAGTGCCATAGACTGCAGGCTTCTTAAATTAATCTGCCTGCCGCCAGCTGTACGAATCTGTGCCTTTGGCAAAACAAATCTAAACATTGCAAAAGAACGAAGAATTTCCAGCGGCTCCAGACGCTCATTGTGTTCATATGGAGTTCCCGGGATAGGATTTAATACGTTCAGCGGTACCGCATCAATGTGCATATTCTTTAAATGAAATGCCATTTCTACACGCTGATCCAATGATTCTCCCAATCCCAAAATACCTCCACAGCAGACACGAATACCTGCTTTCTGGGCGCGGGCTACATTTTCCGCTTTTTCTTCCGCTGTATGGGTAGTACAAACTTCCTTGAAGAAAGAAGGTGCTGATTCAATATTACAATGCAGGCGGCTGATACCAGCTTCTTTTAACTGATATGCCTGTTCTTGTGTCAAAAATCCTAAAGAGCAGCATACTTCAATGCCTACTTCCTTGCGAATACGACGAATTAGGTCGAGAATTTCCGCAAAATCCTTCGGATTTCTCTGGTCACGGCCTGCAGTAACAATATCGAAACGGGCAGCTCCAGCTTTCTTGGCTCTCTTGGCCGCTTCAATGACCTCATCTTCCGGAAGGAATTGATAGGTTTTTACCCCTGTGTTATACCGAGCAGACTGAGCACAGAATTTACAGTCTTCCTGACAAGAGCCACTTCTAGCATTAATAATGGCGCAAAGGTCTACGCTTCTACCAGAAAATTTTTGGCGAATTTTATCAGCACATGCCAGAAGAAGCATGGTATCTTCATCTTTGGTACGGATTAAAGCTTTTGCTTCTTCTTCGGTGATAGCACCACCATTTAAAACTTTTTCAGTCCACTTTAAGATCTGTTCACAGCTGCTTTCCATTGTAAAAACACTCCTTTTGTTTTAACTCCTTCCGGTTGTCATAAAACCGGGTCTTGCCTCTTTAAAACCTTACACGTATATATGTCAGATCATTCACCATTTCATGAACTACGCTTATTGTGAGTTATTGGCTGCAAGTTATTAGAACAAAAACAATTTACAACCAACAACTACTCATCTAGTTTTGACTACCTGAAAATAGAATGACCCTACATGATGTAATAGAAATATTCATGTCTCACAATGGTGCGGAATATTTCTATATATTGAATTGTTATAACCGGGTAACTACGGATTTCAAAGCTGAGGAGTCGTCATAGATCTTCCCAAATCTTCAGTCATGCGGATATCTTCCTTGGGATCTCGACCGCCAGTAGTCAGATAACCGCCAACCATGATCCCATTGAGCCCTCCAGTCAATGCATAAGCCTGGAGACTTCTGAGATTTACTTCGCGACCACCAGCTGTACGGATCAATGCCTTGGGTAAAACAAACCGGAACATAGCAAATG
>DJPC01000136.1:9753-13923 GCA_002439665.1 Dialister sp. UBA6422 | reverse complement strand
GTTGTTGGTTGTTGGTTGTTAGTGCCAAACAACTAACAACTAACAACTAAAAAAGAGCGCCATCTCATTGGATGCGCCCTTTTAGGATGTTCTTGTCACTGTTTTAAAAGAAATTGATAAACTTCTCTTCGTCCCATATTAAATTTTGCCGCAATTTTTCTAGCTGCTTCTTTTTGTGGCATAGTCTTTGCCAATGCTATGGCTTCTTCTTGCCAGGAAGCACCAGTTTCTTCTTCCTCTTCCATAGATTCATTCCATCCTTCTACGAGGATGACGTATTCTCCGCGAGGATCCTTTTCATTGAGTTCTTCTCTAAGTTCTTTTAATGTCCCCCGCCGGAAGGTTTCAAATTTCTTGGTCAGTTCTCTGGCAGTGACTGCTTTTCTATCCCCCAGGTATTTGATCAAAGTATCCATGGTATCCTTGAGACGGTGCGGAGCTTCGTAGAAAATCAAAGTAATGGGCACCCGGCTCATATCGGTCAAGAGCTTTTTCTGTTTTGCTGTGATTTTGGGAAGAAAACCAATAAAAGCAAACTGGCGAGCATCTAGGCCAGAGGCAATTAGAGCCGTCAAAGCTGCATTAGGCCCTGGAAGGGGCACGATAGGGAGATTGGCATCTAAGGCCAGACGCACCAGGTCAGCGCCGGGGTCAGAAATGACAGGCATTCCTGCATCACTTACCTGGGCTACCGTCTTTCCTTCTTCTAGCATGGCAATGATTTTGGGACCTGCTTCTTTTTTATTGTGTTCATGGTAGGACACCACATGGCCAGCAATGCCCAGGTGATCCAAAAGAATCCTCGTATGCCTTGTATCTTCTGCAGCAATCACATCGGCCCCTTTTAGGATGTCCACTGCTCTTTCGGTGATATCCTGCAGATTGCCAATCGGCGTAGGCACTAGGTATAAAGTACCCTTCTGTAATTCGCTCATTTATATATCCTTTCTAAATAATAATTGCTCATTCATCTTTCAACTGGTCAGAGATTGTTGCTGGTTGTTTGTTGTTTGGTCCAATTATTAGGGCCAAACAATTGACAATTATTTAAGCTCCCTGCCAGAGGAACTTTATAAAAAGTAAACTTATTTACCATATATTTCCATCACTTCATCGGTATAGGAACCATCGGAGTTATGAAGAAGCAGCGGCGGTTCTACAGTTAGTTCTGCATGGCCCCCATATTTCCATTCTATAAGTACTCGGACAGCGGTGTGCCCTTTTCTAGCATAGATGAACCGCATTCGTTTCGGTTCCATCCTGTATGTTCTCCCGATGGCAATGAGATCTGCTGTGCGATCCGCTCTATGTACCATCGCCAGACGGCCGCCATATTTCAATAAATATTGGGCTGTTTTGAAAACTTCTTCTAAAGAAGCATTCATTTCATAGCTAGCACTGGCTACGCCTTCTTTGGCGCTCATTTTCCCAGTTCCCATTTCTCGATAGGGAGGGTTTGCCAAGACCAACGAAAAAGAGCCGGAAGGAAATAGGCCATTCACCTTCCGGTAATCACACTCTACCACCTGTATGATATGTTCTTTTCCATTTCCCTCTACATTTCTTCTAGCCAGATCGGCCATGATGGGATTCACTTCAAAAGCTGTGATGCGTTTTCCTCCCAAAGCAGATACAAGAAGAGAGATGACCCCTGTCCCAGTACCTAGATCAGCGATCACATCTTTGGCTTTGGGCTTGACATAATGAGCAAGAAGCACGGAATCTATAGAAAAGCAGAATTGATCTGGCCTTTGAATGAGTTTCATGCCATCTCGCACTAAATCATCCAGTCGTTCGTTATCTTGTATGTTCCAGTCAGTCATTTTCCACCTGTTCTACTTTGTCCCAAGATAATGTGCGAGTTTTCTGTCCATCAAGTTGTACTTTCACCGTATGTTTCTGGGCATTCACATACAAGACCTGTCCTGTGCCTTCATCGGTGATGACTTTCATCCCTACCCGGAACATTTTTCTCTGACTTTGTGCCATAGGACAATTTTTCTTTCTTCGGCAACTATCTCCTGTATATTGGTCATTTTCATAGCGGAGACAGCACATCAAGCGACCACACACGCCGGAAATTTTAGACGGATTTAAAGAAAGTCCTTGGTTTTTAGCCATTTTAATAGAAACCGGTGCAAAATCCCCTAAAAAGGTAGCGCAGCACAAAGGGCGACCACAAGAGCCGATACCAGATACTTGCTTTGCTTCATCTCTCACGCCCACTTGTCTTAATTCAATGCGGGTATGGAAAACAGCAGCGAGTTCTTTTACCAATTCACGGAAATCTACACGACCTTCGGAGGTGAAAAAAAAGACGATTTTATTTCTATCAAAAGTATATTCTGCCCGCAATAGCTTCATGGGGCATTTAAACTTTTCAATTTTTTTCAAGCAAATATCAAAAGCAGATTTTTCCCGTTCCTTATTTCGTTCCAGCTGTGCCATATCTTTGATGGTGGCTTTCCGGATCACTGGCTTCATGGGATTTTCATCATCTTGTTCTACTTCACTGGGCATGAGAACCACATACCCATACTCCATCCCACGAGATGTTTCTACAATGACACCGTCATCGATATGTAAATCCAACTCATTGGCATCAAAATAATAAATTTTGCCCGCCGGCTTAAAACGGACTCCTACCACTTGTTCCATTTGTACCGCCTTTCTGTATATGTTCCAAATTAAGGAGGATCATATCCCACACAATTTTCGTATTGATATAACGTGACACCGCGACCTCTGCAGTCTTCAAGATCTCTAACGCTTGTTCCCCTCGGCCTTGATTCCAATGAGCCTCTAAGGCTTGCTCTCTATCTGCCATAGATACACACCGTGCCAGCGATGGATTTCTGGTCTCAGATAAAACCATAATATCTCGCCCGATCAGCATCACCCAGCGAAGCATCCTTAAAAAATCATTTCGTTCTTTCCATTGTTTGGAAGATAGTTTTGTAAATGGGATGTCATCGTTGGTAATAAGTTCCCAAAATTCCATGGCTGTTTCTGGCTGCGGATCTCCTGTTTCGTCACATACTTCTAGGGTAATGCCTGGATTTCCCTCGGAGAGCTGATATAAAATCTTTTCATCCATCCCCTTAGGAAAATGATACTTTTTAGGGTCCGATGCCATAAGAGACCTGTAGTCGCCTTCTGATAAAGGGAAAAAAGCAAATCGTTCTCCTCTAGAAATAATCGTAGGAAGCAAGGCATGTAGGTCATGGGTAATCAGAATGAAATGAATATTTCCTGTCGGCTCTTCTAAGGTCTTTAGCAAAGAATTGGCCACCGGATCCATCATAGTCTGGGCTTCATCGATAATACATACATGAGGTTTTTCATCAAAAGAGGCCATAGCATCCAGGAAAATGCGAAATTGTTCTATCTTAAGTTCCATACCCATAGGTCTTAAGTACCATACTTCGTCATCCCCCATGACCAAAACAGGGTCTTTCTTTTGTCCACCATCGATCCAGGTAGAATAACTATCCCACACCTTTTCCATTTTCCCTGTCAAATGGCCTGCTAAATCTAAGGCTGCTGTGGTTTTCCCAAGGCCTTCATCGCCATAGAGGATAAGAGTATGTGGCAATCGGTGTTCTTCCAAAAGCCGCTTCCATTCTTTTTTCACTTTTTCTTGTCCATATACATGGGGAAGAAACTGTGCCATACAAACCTCCCAGGAATCTATTTTTTAGAAAATATCGACTTTCCCTAATGGGAGCAAATCGGTATGTCTCTTCTATTGTATCATAATGGCAAGTAGATTGTTATGCGCTTCCTAACTAGATATCACACCCCAAAGCCAAATACCTACTAATAAAGTAAAAGTGATTCATGTAGACATGAGCTAATACATATTTTTATTCATCGGGGTTGATGTGTAATTGCAATTTTCACTATCCACAACGCATAACAAATCATGGAAGAGTCATTGGTTTAAGGTTTACCTGGAAAAATATACCTCATAAACCTTAAGCCACTTAAACAATGAGAATTGTGCCAACGTGAAGGAATGACCATCCTATACTTCCATTAATGAATCAATTTCAGTATATCTGTCACCTTTTCCACATAAGGGACGCCTTCTTTTTCAAACATAGGAATGGCATCTTTTCCTTCAAGACCTGTCAAAATGCCAATACAAGAAGCACCTGCCCGGTGGCT
>DJPC01000136.1:0-9723 GCA_002439665.1 Dialister sp. UBA6422 | reverse complement strand
CCTATGACATCAGAATAGGAGTCGCCGCACACATAGATTTCATCTTCTGAAGAGGGCTTCATGGTCTCTTTACTATAGGCCTCATAATTTTTCCTCTCTCTTCCAAAAATAGCACAGGAGAAAATAAATCCANNCAGAAGGTTTCATCCTTTCCTGGCTATAGGCCTCATAGTGATTTCTATCTCTGCCGAAAATGGCGCAAGAGAAAATAAATCCATTGGGTTTATCCAATACAGGACCTCCTAAGATAGCCGCAGACTCTACGGCATCGGAAGCAGTGGCCATGTACTTGGGATCAAATTCTTCATACCAGTGAAACATTTTGAAAGGAATTTCCATTTCTTCCCTAGCACGGCCGGTGGCAATCCCCAATTCATATCCCATTTCCTTTAGGCGAATGAATAGAGACTTGATGGCACTCTGTGGTGCCAATGGCACTTCTCGCATCAGAAAGCCTGGTTTTCCGCTGCTATAGGGGACATGATGCATAAGAGAAATGAAGCAATCATCTCCTAAATACCATGCCTGAAATGCTTCTGTATGAATTTTCCAAAAATCAGATCGAAGCTCTGCCCAAGGCGCTCCATGGGCAAAAGTATTTTCCATAGCTTTTGACAAGTAATGAATCACTTCTTCTCCCTGCATGCCCTGAGGCACTGTGTCTTCCCACTTCTTCAGTACTTCTTCCGCTTTGGGAATAGGAAGTCCCATGAGTTCCTTTCCCGCCTTCTTTACATCTTCTGGAGTATGGAAGGTCAAATCCAATCGTTCTCCATCAGAACGCTTTTGGTAGGTTTCTCCCATAATCCATAAAATAGTAATCAAATCCGCATGGACCATATCCCAATTGGAATTGATACCTCTAGCTTTGAGCCAAGATAAAAGCTCATCATGTCCCCATACGATATTTCGGCAGCTGGCAATCTGCCCTTCTGTGACAGAAACGGGATCAAAATCCTCTTGCTCTGCTGTCAGCCCCATATAGGAAGGACTATATAAAATTTCCCATACAGTCAGTGCAGATACATCAAAATAGCGCTCTTCGCTAAGTAGTACTCCATCGATATCAAAAATCACTTTTTTCATATACGTCCCCCCTGGCCTGTGCAATGATTTGGCTTCCATACTAGGTAGGGCCACTTATGGCCTTCAATATGAATGAACAATAAACTAATTCTAAGCAATCATTAAATATGTTTTATATGTATGTCTATTTTATCATAGACTTTATAACTTGGCAGTAAAAGGATTAGCCCAAGACCACGCCAAAGTCCCATTATACTAGATATAAGATAAAGATTTAAATAAATACAAACCTAGACCGCAAACTGCCAAAAAGAGATAAAAATACCCCTATTCCACCCAGGTAGGGAATTTCATTATAAAGCCCCACTGGCTATGGTCAGGCCTAATACTTTTTTGGCTCCTGCCCGGCGAAGTTCATGGGCGACTGCCTCCATAGTAGCCCCTGTGGTAAATACATCATCTACCACCAAGACTATTTTCCCTTGCACCTGGATGTCACGATTGATATGAAAAGCACCTTTTATATTGTTATATCGTTCTTTCCGAGAAAGTAAAGATTGGGTCCCTGTATTTCTAAATCGCACCAATCCATCTGCCATATAAGGAAGACCCCGCTTTGTCATCCAATCCTCAAACATCATATCCACCTGGTTATATCCCCGTTCCTTCTTTTTCTTTTTAGAAAGTGGGACAGGAAATATGGCTTCGCATTCTTCTAGCCTATCCCAATAGGGAAACCGATTCAAAAGCGGTGGAAATACTTGTTTCCTTCCTGTGCGGCCACCATATTTCAGCTGGATAATGCATTCTCTAAGAGGGCCTTCATAATTACAAAGGGTATAGCAACCATGAAGGTGCGCTGTGCGAGAGGTTTGAATCAAACGAGGATCCCATATATGACGAAAGCAGGGCTCACACCATACCGTATCTGGAGACGTCCCTTCCCCGCAGCCTGGGCAGCAAGTGGGATATAACAATTCAAAAAAGTCAGAAATCAGTCCCATCTTATCCTCCTAGACATAAAATGGACATCCCTAGATGAGACCAAGCACATACATAGGGATGTGCCGTAGGATATCCTCATGTACTTTCCATGGATAAGGAAAAAAATAGAATGAAGCAAGACTTCTCTTTTGCTCTCGTCATAAAGATACCTGGTAAAGGGAAGGCTCTTTTCACAAATTGAGGTCGCATTCCTCCTTGAGAAGAGGAAGAAACAAACTATACCGATTGGTGGTTTCATGGGTAGTCACCGCTTTTTCCAACGCATAATCTGTCGTAACCAGAATGGTTTTTTTCTTAGCCCTTGTGACCCCTGTATAAAGCAGATTGCGCTGGAGCATTACCTGCTGGGTAGGAAGTAAAATGAAAATAACCGTATCATATTCACTTCCCTGGCTTTTATGAACCGTAGCAGCGTAAGCCAGTTGCAAGCTATTTCTTTCTTCTCCTTCGTACACCACTTCTTTTTCATAAAACCGGACGAATACTTTATTCTCTGTCACTGACCAAACGATGCCTAGGTCTCCATTATAGACCCCTTTCTCATAGTCATTTCGCTTTTGCATCACCTTATCCCCTACCAGAAAATGAGTTCCCTTGGGAATTTGTTGGTCATGTACCATTTCTTGAATGGCCCGATTTAGTTGATCCACACCACAAAGTCCTCGATACATAGGGGAAAGGACTTGCATAGCCATTTTTTCTTTTTCTTCTCCATAGTGCAAGGATTCGCATAGAGATAGGACTTTTTGAAAAGCATCTTCCTCTGAATGGACAGAAAGGACTTGAAACTCCTGCTTTTCGTCAGGCACGCACATTTCCCCTTCTCGAATAAGCGCCGCATTTTCTACAATCCCACTCCCATCTTTTTGACGGAAAATATGAACGAGCCGAACCACAGGTACTTCTTCCCACGCAATGAGTGAGCGAAGCGGCGACCCTGGTCCTACGGGCGGAAGCTGATCCACATCCCCCACCAGGATAAGTCTTGCCCCTTCTTTTAACGCACACAGTAAATGGTAAAACAAAGAAATATCCATCATAGATGCTTCATCTACAATGATCATATCTGCATCTAGTGGCTCCGATTCATTTTTATTAAAATAAGTGCCGCCACTGTCACGCATTTCTGCTTCTAGCGCCTTGTGAATGGTATCTGCATCCATACCGCTAGAAAGAGATAGCCGTTTGGCAGCTCGTCCCGTGGGAGCCATGAGGCGCACCTGAAGACCATATTGCTCAGCCGCTGTGATGACCGCACGCACCAAGGTCGTTTTCCCCGTACCTGGTCCTCCAGTGATGACCATGAGCCCTGAAGACATAGCCTTCCTGACCGCTTCTTTTTGCTCTTCTGCCAGCTCCATATGATTTTCTCGTTCAAACCGTTCTATAGCTAGCTTAGCACTTCCTAAAGAGGTTTCCTTCAATAAATGTTTGACCCGAAGAGCTGATTCTGTTTCCGCTTCATATAAAAAAGGTAAGTACAAATACCTTTTTCCATCATAAGAGACGGAGGGGATCTCTTCACTCTCTATGGCTTCTTTGGCACAATCTTCCACCACCGCTCTATCCAAATGAAGGAGCGATGCTGTATTTTTGCATACCGACTCTTCCGGGGCACAAGCATGTCCCTGCCCCAATGCCACGCCAAGCATGTAATTCATGCCATGGATGATACGCTCTTCATTGTCTTCTGGTACCCCTTTGGCCAAAGCGATGCGATCTACTTCCCTAAAGCCCAATCTAGGTATTTCAGAAACCATACGATAGGGGTCTTTTTCAAAAACTTCCATCACCGCATCCCCATAGAGTTTCTGCATATCTGCCGCATAATGGTCTGCTATGCCTAGGGAATGAAGAAATAGGATGAGAGACTGCAAGCCAGAAATCTCTTCATAGGACTCTTTGATTTTTGCCAAGCTTTTAGGACCAATGCCAGGGACATCCAATAGGGCATCTATATTGGTTTCAAAAATATCCATGGTCTTTTGACCAAAATGGTCTACAATACGTTTGGCTACAGCAGGCCCAATGCCATCAATCATACCAGAAGCTAAAAACTGCTCTACCTCTTCTGATTCTTCCGGCCGCATCATTTCCATGGCTGTGGCCTTAAATTGCATCCCAAAACGGGGATGCTTTTGCCAGCACCCCCGTAATGAAATACTTTCTCCGCCATATGGTGTCCCACTGTTTGATGCAATGGTGACGACTTTTTTGCTTTCCTTTTCTTCTAGAAGAAAAACACAGAACTTCCCGTCATCACTAGAAAAAATAATTTTTTTCACGATGCCTTTCAGCTCTTCTATCATAGTCTTTCTCCTCACCTGATGGATGATAAATCACAGGGTTTGTCACATCATATGCAAACCCCAAAAACAGAATAGCCTCCCTGGGCTTTTACTTATAAAAAGCTATAGGGGAAAAAACTTCTTTCTTATGCGCTGCAAAGCATGAACCTCTCCCACAACGGGAGCATAGGAAGAAAGCTTTTCAAAAAAGGAAATCATATGCTTCATCTTTCTTTCCTCTTTGGCATCATCATATAAAGGCTTTACACCCTGCAATGGCTGACAAGATGACAAATGAGAAACAGCTAGCCTCTTTTCCAAAAGAAATGGTAATGTATCATCTATTTTCCCAAGAGACTCCTGAAGCACTTTTAACTCTTTCTCATTCATTTCCAACCCCTCAAATATACATCGCATCAGTACCGCAAGTCATCCTCATAAGCAGATAATTGCTAGTCGTTAAGCATTTCATGTTTAGGCCAGCAACTAACACCCTTATTACTGGTTATTCTTATGAAGATTTTCCAGAATTTCCATCACTTTCGCTTTGCATTCAGAAAGCGGTACTTCGATAGTTTCACCGCTGCGGCGAAGGTGGATTTCTACATTGCCTGTCTGCTGCCACTTCTTACCAATAGTGACACGCACTGGATATCCAATGAGATCAGCATCCTTAAATTTGATGCCCGCTCTTTCTTTGCGATCATCCAGTACCACTTCGTCTGCTTTTTCTTCCATGGATTCATATAAGCTCTGTGCAGCACCCATGATATCTTCTGCCTTGTTATTAGCCGGCACAATAACCACTTCATAAGGCGCAATAGCAACTGGCCAGATGATGCCGTCATCATCATGGTTCTGCTCGATAGAAGCTGCTACTGTTCTAGTAACGCCAATACCATAGCACCCCATCACCATAGGATGAGATTTACCATTGTTATCCAGGTAAGTAGCACCCAAAGCTTCACTGTACTTGGTGCCCAATTTGAAAACCTGACCGACTTCGATGCCCTTGGTAATCACGATATGTCCACCGCAGTGAGGACAAACATCGTGGCTATCGATCTGGCGAATGGTAGCCACTTTGACATCGCCGAAATCACGAGCCGGATTGACATGGATATAGTGCATATCCTTCTGATTGCCGCCGCAGCAAGCATCCTGCATTTCCATGACAGTCGCATCACAGACAATGTCAAAATTCTTTACCTTTTTAAGACCGATCGGGCTGATATAGCCTGCTGTAAGGCCGCAACGCTGTAAATCTTCTTCAGAAGCCATACCCACATTGATAGCGCCATACATATTTTGCAATTTGATTTCATTCACTTCATGGTCTCCGCGAACCATAGCAAGAACAACCATATCATCTAGCTTGTATACCACAGCCTTCACAGACTGTTCCACCGGTGCATGGAGATAGTCACACACCATCTGGATGGTATGCTGCCCTGGAGTAGCCACCAATTCTTTTTCTTTATCATTATGAATATCACATTTCAAAGTATTGGGTTCCACCGCTTCGATATTGGCAGCAAAATCACAATCTTTACAATACACAATATCTGCTTCCCCAGAATCAGCCAATACTTCAAATTCATGGGATGCATTACCACCGATAGCGCCAGAGTCAGCAATGACAGGACGGAAATTCAAGCCGCAACGAGTGAAAATGCGATAATATGCATCATACATGAGCTTGTACTGCTTATCTAAGCCTTCCTGATCCATGTCGAAAGTGTAGCCATCTTTCATAATGAATTCACGGCTGCGCATCAAACCAAAGCGCGGTCTCTTTTCATCTCTATATTTATTTTGGATCTGGAATACAGATACAGGAAGCTGTTTATAAGACGTGGTATCCATGGAAACCAAGGTGGTCACCAGTTCTTCATGGGTCGGTGCCAGGCAGTAATCTCTGCCATGACGATCCTTCAGCTTAAACATTTCTTCCCCATATACATTCCAGCGCCCTGTTTTCTGCCAAATTTCAGCAGGCTGCACGATAGGCATCAGAATTTCCTGCGCTCCTGTAGGTTTCATTTCTTCTCGAATGATTTTTTCTACCTTCTGGATGGAACGGAAAGCCAACGGCAAATAGGCATAGGTACCATTGGCGATTTTACGCATCATACCAGCTTTCAGCATGTATTTATGGCTCATAACCACCGCATCAGATGGCAATTCTCTAAGGGTCGGACTATATAATTTGGATGCTAACAATGAAATCTCCTCCTGTAACGTGAGAAATGCCCATTGTATGGCATTTCTTCTTTAAAAGTCAGTTATGTTTATTATATAGCGTTTAGAAAGAGAAATCTAGTACTGGGAATGGGTTGTTAGTTGTTGGTTGTTAGTTGTTGGGAAATTATACAGATCATAAAAAGGAACAACTATCTTTTCCATCATGTCAAAAACTCGCTATGACCTCATAAAGCAAATAAGTCATAGCGAGTGATAAGAATAATTCGTTATTAAAAGGAAATCCCAGCAACCTATGGATGACTATGGCAAGCTATTGAAACTACTGTTGTTAGTTATTAGTTGCTGGTTGTTGGTTGTTTGAAATAGATAAGTAAAACTAGAATGAGCAGTCAATCCCCCAAAAGCAGGAAAGATCACCATTTCCATTCCAAGGCAGCCGCAGCAAAGAGATGATTATCTGTCCTTTCCTTCTCTACCCGGGCATATCCTAAGGTGCAATTGAGATAGCGATTGCCAGAAAGTTTCATCTGTCCAGTGAGCCCCACTTCATCAACAGTGGTATTCATATGATTCCAATTATTTCTTTGTCTATCGGTTCGGAGATAATAGAGGCCCAATGTTTTTTCTCCTGGGAGATAGTGATTCACTTTGATATAATATTTCCGAGAATCATTGCCCATATCATCGCCCATGATATCTCCGCTGTACGTCCATCCGCCGCAATAGTAAGAATGGGTATACCAAACATCCGATGTTTTAGCAGTTTCCAATGTCAAATCCCAGGAGCCATCTGAGGTCAGTTTAGGCAGGTAGACACCTGCACGGTACGCCCATTTATAAGGAAGTCCCCCCGCTTGGTCTTCTCCCATCCACTCTCCATACACCTGGAAATTGGAATAGCGGAAGCGGAAATCAAAACCACCGATGTCATCCCACTTATCATCAGAATCCGCATTGGTGCCAATCATCCAATCTTTCCAATCAGACCCAGAAAGGCCATTTCCCTTACCGCCCAACAAAGAAATACGGGAAGCGCCAAAAGTGAAATGAGAAGAAGGAGTCACATCGAGCCGCAGACCAATAAGACCTGCATCATCGAAATCTGTTCTTCTTCCTATTTGCTGTGCATCATGCAGTCTGTCTTTCCCAGCAAAACCATAAAAAGCATGCACATCCACCTTGCCCAGGAAGCGGAAGAAACCGCCCACATCTACGGGATTTGTCAGATGTGCCTGCACAGTAGTCAAGGGCTTCATATTATTTCCCAAAAGCAAATGACCACTTGCACCTTGTCCCCACACCATAGCCTGCCGACCAGCTTCAAAAGCTACACTTCCTAGGCGAGTTTTCACATATCCTTCTTCCAGACTGGCACTGCCTTCCTGATCTTTATCCCATGCGCCGCGTACCTTGATAGAAGCAGCCAATTCTGGAGCTACATTACCAGATATTTCCATAGTTCCAGAAAGATTTCCATTCCGTCCATAGTGGTGCCCATTGCGATTGGCACCAAAAGGTGCCCAAGTGCCTGCTACATTTCCATAGGGATAAGAAAAAGCATCTCCATGATGATAGGCCGCTTCCACCGATACATCCCGCAAGCGAATATTGTCTTTTGTAGGATTTCCTTGTAATGTTTTAACTTCCGGTGCTACATATGTCTTCAAAGCCTGGAACTGATCAGATAGGTACAGTGGCATAGGTTTTTCTTTTGCTGTTTCTTCTGCCTCCAGTACCCAACGAGCCATTTGCATCCGGCTATACGGTTTAGCTCCCTCTGGTAAAGATTTCACATATCCCATTCCTACCAGCTTATCCAAGTAGTCATAATAGACACTGTCTACAGATACATTGGCTGTGGTCGTATGNNNNCTGCAGAAGAGACCCCTATGCCAAGCAAAGATAAGGCCAGGGCACTTAAGAAAATTTTTCGTGTAATATGCATATGTAACCCCCATACTGACTATTGTTTCAGATATTCTATGAAGAAAAACTCCCCTTGGGCAACATCCAAAACGTAGTAAAATCTGATTGTATTATAGCATAAATACCGCACTATGGGTTTAAGGTTTATGTTTCGAGTCCATCAGTCACGAATGATAAATTTTGAAAGTGATATTGGTTTATGGTTTACATGCAAAAATACAACTACTAAACTTTCCTCATTTAAAAAAGAAATCTCGCCCAAAGTGAATGAATGAGCATCTGCTACATAGATTACACATCAGGCATAGGAATGATAAAGAAGCACTACATGCCAATTTCTCACTATCCAGTGAGAGCTTTCCCTTAGAAAACCATCCAATGACTCACGGCTCGTATTTTCTTATATTTTTCTCCATACCCATACAAGAAGAGTACCTAGAAATACCCCTACTGTATCTATCATCACGTCACTGACCTGACTGCTTCTCCCGGGAGAAAAAAGCTGAATGCATTCATCCATGATGGCAATGAGGGCGCCAAGAAAAGTAATCCAGCTGATTTTATTCTTCTTCCAAATGATCACACTGACCAAAGATAAAAAGAATCCCAAAGCCATATATTCCGTCAAATGAGCTGCTTTTCGAATGGCATACATGGATAAGCGATCCATTCCTGGCACCATAGAAAAAGAAGAACGCACCCAATCCAATACCCATTGACTTTCCGTAGAAGAATGAGGTGCATCTTGCAAAGAATTTCCCCAAATCCACAAAATGGTCAAAACACTGCAAAATAAATATATATATTTCTTCATACATCACCTATTAAAATATTTTCTTCTCTTTCATTGAGACATTCTATAATATAAGGTAGTATAGCATAGAGTAATTGAAATGAAAATGATATGTCATGGTTGATAGCTGCTATCTATGAATGCTTTAAATGCTTTATCAAAGTTCATCACCTATATATAGTGGCCGCTTGTTCATTCTAGAGATGGTTATTAGGCCCAAACAACCAATAACTAACAACCAACAACCATATAAAAAGGAGCTCCTATGAAACTAATTTCCCTTTTCCCTGCTCTGCAAAATAGCAATTACCGTTTATTTTGGATCACCCAATGGATCGCGCTCATTGGATTTTGGTTGCAGCTCACGGCCCAGCAGTGGCTCGTGTATGAAATGACCGATTCAGCCTTACTCCTAGGCATCCTATCGGCCGTGCAATTTGCGCCTAGTTTATTTTTCACCCTAGGCACAGGACTATGGAT
>DJPC01000016.1:272-29706 GCA_002439665.1 Dialister sp. UBA6422 | reverse complement strand
CGCAACCATTTACCAGATATGATCAAGGAAGCGGCTACAAAGATTGCTTCCGGTTATGGCTGCAGCGCCGAATGCACCTATTTCTTCGGACCTGCACCACTTATCAATGAACACAAAGACTTAAATGATATAGCCCGTCATGCAGTGTCAGAAGTTATGGGACAAGAGGCATTGGTACATATGGATAGACAAATGGGTGCAGAAGATTTTGCGGTATACATGGACAGTATCCCTGGAGTTTTCGGATTCTTGGGGGCTAGAAATAGAGCCAAGGGAATTGATTGCGTCCATCATCATCCTGCCTTTGATGTGGATGAAGATACATTCCCTGATGGTACTGCCATTTATGCAAGATTTGCTATCGATTATCTCTTGTCCGCTAAATAACATCCTATTTTATAAGTCAATCACATAGAGTTCCTAGCACAGCACTTTGCTTTTTTGAAAAGGAAGTGCTGTGATTTTTTATTTCCTTTGGAGCCCTTTATGGGTGCTATCATCATTTGAATATTATATAGAGAGATATGTGGGCTATGGCATCCATTCCGGCTCCTGTCATATTTGTCCTGATTTTATTCTGGATAACCAACAACCAGTTCCTATCCCGCCTTTTGCTACCTTTTAGCGGTTATGGAAACATCTACTGATGAAAATCACTTGACTTTACTTCTAGCCTATCATACAATTTTTAGTACAGTAAAAATGGGAAAGTGTTGCTAGTTATATGTTGTTGGTTGTTAATTGTTTGGGGTACCTGCCAAGAACTTTTATAGCAACTTGCCTTGATAAAAAGACATTGGTTTATGGTTTAATATTTATGTACTAAAGGGAAAATCCAAAATCAAGCACTCTACGTATTTGTGTGAATTGATGAGAAAGAACACGTAACATAAACCCACAACAAACAACGAACAACATTTCTCTAAACTAGACTGTTATTTCCGCGCGTTATGCATATATTGTATATAGAAAGGAATAGGCTCATGAGTAAACCTCTCGTAGCTATTGTAGGTCGTCCGAATGTGGGCAAATCCACTTTGATTAATGGATTGGCTCAAAAGCGGGTGTCCATTGTAGAGGACATCCCTGGCGTGACCAGAGATCGCATTTATTGTGATGTCAAATGGCTGAATTATGAATTTACTTTGATCGATACCGGCGGTATTGAATTTAGAAATGAAAAGGATCAGATTTCCAGTGGTATTCGTCAGCAGGCAGAGCTTGCCATGGAAGAAGCGGATGTGATTCTTTTTGTGGTGGATGCCAGAGCAGGGCTGATGCCTGATGATGAGACCATTGCGCGTCTTCTTCGTCGCACTGGGAAACCAGTAGTACTGGCAGTTAACAAGGTAGATAGTGACAACCAGGAAATGGATGTGTATGACTTCTATTCTTTGGCCTTGGGAGATCCTATCGGTATTTCTGCGGTGAATCGCCTTGGTTTTGGTGAGCTTTTAGATAAAATCACAGAAGGTTTCCCTGAAGAGAAAGAAGAAGAATCGGAGGATATCATTCGTACCGCCATTGTAGGTCGTCCGAATGTGGGTAAATCTACACTCATCAATTCTCTTCTGGGCTATGAGAGATCTCTTGTGGCTGATGAAATGGGGACCACCCGTGATGCGGTGGATTCTGTTTGGAATTACAAGGGGAAAACCTTCATTTTGGTAGATACCGCTGGTATGCGTAAGAAGAGCAAAATTGATGAACCACTGGAAAAATATAGCGTTATTCGTTCCATCCGTGCCATTGATAATTGCGATGTAGCGATTTTTGTCTTAGATGCTATTGATAAGCTTACAGAACAGGATAAAAAAATCATTGGTTACATCCATGAGGCAGGAAAGGGACTTCTCCTTTTCGTGAATAAATGGGATGCAGTTGCCAAAGAGACCAATACTATGGTGGAATTTGAAAAGGAAATCAAGAATGGTCTTCCTTTTGCTTCCTATGTACCTATGCTTTTTGGCTCTGCTTTGACCAAGCAGCGTATTCATCGCCTGGGTGACATGATTTATAATGTGGCAGAGCAGCAGAGTCTTCGTATTCCTACTTCTGTTTTGAATGATCTTTTGGAAGATGCCAAGATGATCAATCCGCCGCCAGCCCATGCAGGTCGGGTGGCAAAGATTTACTATATGACCCAGGTGGGGATTCGTCCACCAACGTTTGTTATGTTTGTCAATGATGCCAATCTGATTCATTTCTCATATGTTCGTTTTATTGAAAATAAGCTGAGAGAGTCTTTTAGTTTTGAAGGGACTCCGATCCGTATTGTAGTACGAAGTAAGAAGGATGGTGGAGAAGAGTGATGGAATCCATTCTGTGGGTGGTATTGGCTTATTTCATCGGTGCCATCCCAAGCGGATACATTATCGGACGAATTTTTTATGGGGTTAATTTGAAAAAAGTAGGGAGCGGAAATATTGGCGCTACCAATGCCTATCGTGAATTGGGAGCAGTAGCAGGACTTTCCGTTTTTATTTGTGATTTTTTAAAGGGATTTATTGCAGTCCATCTGGGCATGCCAGATCCGACGCTGGTACTGGCCTGCGCTATTTTTGCTATTGTAGGTAATGATTGGTCCATTTTCTTGCATTTCAAAAGCGGAAAAGGCGTGGCTTGCGGTGTAGGTGCTTTTTCGTATATTTGCTATCCAGCAGTCATAGCTGCTTTTCTGGTATGGCTTGCTATTTTCAAATGGAAACACATCGTGTCTTTAGGGTCTATTTTTGCAGCACCTGTGGTAGCTATCGTTATGTTTCTCATGGATAAGCCAATAGAATATGTAGGATTTGCTGCCTTTGCAGCCATCATTGTTATCGGCAAACATAAGGATAATATCAAGCGGCTTTTGCGAGGAGAAGAGAAGCCGATTTCTAGGGAAAAGAGGTAAGTCTTATGAAAATAGCCATGATTGGAGCTGGCGGCTGGGGCACGGCTATGATGATTTCCTTAGCTGGTCGTCACGATGATTTAGTCATGTATTGCAGAAATCCAGAAAGGGCGGCAGCCATTAGCAAATCCAGAGAAAATAAGGATTATCTCCCTGGATGCCGCATTCCGGTCAATGTGAGAATCACCAGCGATTTAGAAAAAGCAGTGTCCAATGCGGGATGTGTGATTCTCTGCACACCTTCCCAAGTGGTAGAATCTATGGCAGAAAAGATCACTCCATGGCTTATGAAGGATGCGGTAGTCGTTTGCGCATCCAAAGGCTTGGCTGATAAGGAAGGTCATCGGTTATCTGAAGTCATCACTGAAAAAGTGAAGGGCATCACTAATAAAATCGTAGCTCTTTCCGGTCCAAACCATGCAGAGGAAGTAGGACAAGGACTTCCTTGCGCGACAGTGGCTGCTTCAGCTGTGCCAGAAGCAGTACAGGTGGTGCAGGATTTATTTATGAGCCCTGTATTCCGTGTCTATCGAAGCGATGATATCCGTGGTGTAGAATATGGCGGGGCCTTAAAAAATATCATGGCGCTGGCCTGTGGGGTACTGGATGGTATTGGCCTTGGGGATAACTGCAGGGCTGCTCTTATGACCCGCGGCTTGGTAGAAATGACCCGCTTTGGTTGTCACTTCGGCGCCGAAATGACAACATTCTTCGGCTTGTCTGGCATGGGGGATCTGGTGTGCACCTGTACTAGTGTGCATAGTAGAAATCACACAGCTGGTATGATGATTGCAGAAGGGAAAACGGCTAAGGAAATCACCGAAGGTACCAATATGGTGGTGGAAGGTATCCGCACAGCACAGCTGGTTCATGAAATCGCAGAAAGAGAAGGCATCGACATGCCCATTACAGAAGAAGTGTGTCATTTGATTCATGGGGACCATTCTGCACTAGAAGCTTTGGAAGCTTTGATGACAAGAGCGAAAAAAGCAGAGTCGGAAACCTATCCGAATTAGTGGATAGTCAAACCATGGCGGTAAGCAGCGATGCTTGCCGCTTTTTATATAGTAGTTAGTCAATGTATTCAAACAAATTGATAACTGGCAACTAACAACTAGTGACAGCCTTTGTTTGCTACCCCATGCTTTCATAAACAGTATGGTTTGTTATGTATTCCTTGTCTGATGGGAAACCATTGACTGACATGAATCGACATTCTTGTAAGTGTGTGATAAAATGTACGTGGATTTATTTCGATGAAGTAAAGAAATAAGGAGATTGCATGTTTATTATTCCCTATATAGTATTGGCAGCGGTGACCGCATTATTTTTAGTTGTATCCTACTTTGCTGTATTTGGTTTCAAAAAGAAAAAGAAAGAAACTGTAAATAAAAAGCCAGTTGAACCATCCATGGATTTAGAAAAAACCATGGAGATCCCAGTACCTAAAAAAGAAGAAAAGAAAGAAAGGAAAGTTTCTTCTGCAGAGGAAGCTACACAGATTCTTCCTTCTCTTGGAGCTTATAAAGAGAAAAAGGCGGCTTTGGAAGAAGAAAAGACGAAAATCTTTTCTCGCAAAGAATTGGAACATAACGTTCATGAGCCTAGCCGCAGTGCGCTATCCTCTAAAAGTGCTTTTGCTCCAGAACCGGTGCCTACTATTTTGGAAAATAAACCAGGAGCAGATACACTGGAAGAACACTTTGTACGTCACTTCTTAAATCGCTATGGCGCTGTTTCTCATACAGTAGAAGAAGATACTAGAAAAGTTACACACCATCTGATTTCCAGCTTGCACATGTCTGATGCAGAGATGGCAGATACGCTGACTCATATTATGGTGCAAGAAGCGTTGCAGAATGCGCAGCGCACTTATGTGATGATGCCTACGCCGCGTGTATTAGAAATGGTATCCGATGCCTTTTCCGATGTGGCTCATGGTAAACGTTCTGAAACAAAGACCATTTTGGCCTATGATGCATTGAAAGCTATGCCTCGTATGGAAGAAAGTGGTTTTCATGCTTTGGCTTTGCTTCTGATTTTCCATTATTCCAGAAATACAGATAATTTCGATGCCGCTCATCTTAAAAAATATACAGAAAAATATATTACCCCATTTATGGATCAGTTACCTGATGAATACAGCGGTTATCAGCAACTAGAATATCTGCATTGCATTTCTTTGGAAAATAAAGAGATTGCATTTGGTCAAGTGCTCCATGATTCTTACCCCCTGATCTTTGCGTTTAGGGGAGCTATGAAGAGTGAATTGGCCTCCATTTTTAGAGAGTGGCCTTCTGGTTCCTTGGTGCCCAGTTTGTATAATTCTTACTACAAGCCGGCTGCTGTGGATGAATCTATGCTTAGCACATTAATGGATGATATGGGCGTAGAAGATGTGGTGACCCGTCATAACATCCAGGCTTTGGCTGAATCAAGACCGGTGGCTTATGACAGAAAAGAAATGGGCTATGTGCTGAATCATGTGGCATCTGATCTTGCTAAATTGCAAAATGCCTGGGATAATAGCATGCTTCGTCGTTCTTCATTGACCCTTATGGGCATGTATATTGCTAAAATCTGTATCCGAGAAACCATTGGTGAAGATTTCGATCTCAGCCACTGGATGTAAATCGTGGCGGCTCGTTCATTCCTTTTTTTTAAGCCAAAGTGATTGAATGGTTATTATTATTTGTTAGAATTCAAACAACAAATAACTAATAACTAGCAACCATGATCACAAGAATGGTTGAGTATTCACTACATATGGGATACCTGTCAAGTGAAGAGGAGTAGAAGAGAGAACATTCTGTTTTCTTTTCTACCACCGATTCCTTGCTATTCTTTTATAAATTCATCATCGATTCAATGTGGAATTTCACCTGGGTAGGGAGTTTGCTTTGAATATTTCCATCTGCCGAAGGGCAGATTTTTTATTATATTGTTCTCTTTTAACGATAGTTATTAGCGCATGGGGACATAGGTCATGCATGATAAATCACTATGTTTCTAGGATTTCCTTAAAAGAAAGGAGTTTCTTTGATGGGTATATTTGATATTATTGGACCGGTTATGATTGGTCCATCGAGTTCCCATACCGCAGGTGCAGCGCGGATCGGACAAGTTGCTAGTCGTATATTGGGAGAACCAATTCAGAAAGCGCATATTACTTTGTATGGTTCTTTTGCGAAAACAGGAAAGGGACATGGTACTGATAGAGCATTGGTCGCTGGACTGATGGGGTATGCCCCTGATAGCGGTTCTATTCGCGATGCGTTGACATTGGCTAAGACAAAGGGGATTCAAATTTCTTTTTCTATATCTGACGAAGATATGGGTCATCCCAATGTGGCCAAAATTGATGCCTATGGTACTTGTGGGGCCCATGTGGTGGTCGTAGGCCGATCTTTAGGCGGCGGTCGTGTGATGATTACTGAAATTGATGGATATCCAGTAGAAATTACAGGGGAAGAATATACATTCCTTACGCGTCATCACGATGTTCCTGGGATTGTGGCCGATGTATGCCGTTTCTTAGCCAAGGAACACATTAATATTTCCACCATGCGCCTTTTCCGCAAAGGTAAGGGGGATGAGGCTGTCATGATTATTCATACAGACCAGTTGGTACCACAAGCTATGGTGCAAGAGATTGTCAAAGCCAATGATAATATTTTATATGCCATGTCCATGGATATTATATAGGAAGCGACCAATCTCATATGCCGTATATGCACAGCATATATGGAGTCACCCTGAGGCATGAACCAATTAAATTTATGCACTTACTATTGATAGTTATTAGGGGGTAACAACCAACTAACAACTAACAACTAACAACAATCTCTATACCATTTTATGGTTCTTGAAATTTGAGTTATATAATAAGGACAGTATGTGATGAAAACATATCAATATCATTCGCTGGCGGAATTATTTGATGCCGCTCAAAGAAAACATTGTTCTCCAGGTATTATTGCCTGTGAAGTAGAAGCAGAAGATAGTGGGAAAACATACGAAGAAGTATGGGAGAGAATGAAAAATACCATTCCTATTTTTAGACAAGCTATTCAACAAGGACTTTCTGATACGGCACTTTCTGGAAGTGGTCTAGTGGGTGGTGATGCCAACCGTATCTTCACTGGGAAAATGACTTTTTTAAGTCCTGTGTGTCAAAGGGCCTGTGCCTATGCCATTTCCACCGCAGAAGCCAATGCCAAAATGTATCGCATTGTTGCTTGTCCTACCGCTGGTTCTTGTGGTATATTGCCGGCGGTACTAGCTGCTACGGCGGAAGAAGTCAATGCCACTATGAATGATTTGACCCGTGCTTTATTTACTGCTGGGGCGATTGGTCGTATTGTGGCAGAAAAAGCCTCTATTGCTGGTGCGGTGGGAGGATGCCAGGCAGAGTGCGGGACAGCTACCGCTATGGCAGCCGCTGCTGCAGTAGATTTGATGGGCGGTACCACGGAAGAAATGGCCAATGCATTTGCTTTAGCGCTGAAAAATATTTTAGGCCTGGTATGTGATCCCGTAGGTGGCTTGGTGGAAGTACCTTGTGTTAAACGCAATGGATTTCATGCTGTACATGCCTTAGTTGCTGTAGAGATGGCCATGAATGGTGTAAAGAGCCAGATCCCTGCAGATGAAGTGATTGAAGCCATGGCAGATGTGGGACGCCGGCTTCCTGTAGAATTAAAGGAAACCAGTAGAGCAGGACTTGCTATGACAGAAACAGGGAAAGATATCCAAGCTAAATTGGATGAAAAAGCGAAGGAAATATAATACCCAATGAAAAGAACCGGGATCTTTTATTGATCCTGGCTCTTTTTATTGGGAGAGTTTTTATTGTGATGGTTTATTTTAGGAATTGGGGTGCTCCTAGGCATCCATCACACTTAGATTTTAAAAACCTTTTTTACATTGTACCTTTTATCCCCTGTTTATTCATGCTACAATAAAATGACAAGATAAATAAAAAAGTACAAACGAGATATTTTATTGTTATGTACTGCTTATTGTAAGGATAGATAGCGGAAGGAACTTTTTATGATCAGTCAGATACAGGGACTTTTTATGACCATGCGACTCTGGGATGTATTGGATATCCTAGTGGTAGCATTCTTTTTATATCGCATATATATTTTGATTAGAAATACAAGGGCCACTGCTCTTTTGAAGGGGCTTATTTTCCTTGGTGTTTTTACCGTGTTTGCAGGATGGCTTCAGCTTCATGTAGTTAGCTGGATTCTAGACAAACTGATGACTGTTCTGATCGTAGCCCTTCCGGTTGTTTTTCAACCGGAACTTCGTCGTGCTTTGGAACAGATTGGTAGAGGTAAATTTTATGTATCTTCCCGCATGATGAATGAAATTGAATGGGACCATGTGATCAATGATGTGGTAGATGCCGCTATGGTTATGTCTGCTAATAAGATTGGGGCTCTTATTGTTTTTGAAAGAAGTGTAGGTCTTGATGACCGTATAGATACAGGGATTCGTATTGAAGGATTGGTATCCAAAGAACTTTTGGGTAATATTTTTATCGTCAATACTCCACTTCATGATGGAGCCGTAATTATTCGTGAAAATCGCATCATGGCTGCCGGTTGCCTATTACCATTGACTAGGGATCATAGCCTTTCTTCTGAGCTTGGGACCCGCCATAGAGCAGCCATTGGTATGAGTGAACAGGCAGACTGCGTCATCGTGGTGGTTAGCGAAGAAACAGGAATTGTTTCTTATACCTACGGTGGTCATATTTATCGCGGACAAGATGCGGAAAGTTTAAAAAATGTCCTTCGCAACTATTTAATGAAAGGAAAACCGAAGGGCGTTAGTGATGTATTACAGAAATGGAGCCCCTTGAAATGAAATATACTAAATATGACTGGTGGCTGCCGAAACTTTTATGCCTTATTGCAGCTTGCGCATTCTGGGTATATGTAATGAATGAACAAAATCCTCGAGTAGAAAATACCTATACAGTTCCGGTAGAAGTGAGAAATCTGGATCGTTCCTTGGTAGCAACCAATGTACCTTCTAAAGTTAAAGTCAAAGTCCGTATGGCTCGAAGTGATATGATTTATATGCGGGCTGACAATATCAAAGCCTATGTGGATTTATCGGGAATGACCGATGGGGAATTTCCAAATACCAAAATCCTGGTATCTGTCCCAGGGGATGAAACCGTGGTGTCCGTTACTCCAGAATATTTTGATCTGAAAGTAGATACCTATGCAGTGAAGACATTGCCAGCTATGGTCGAACTCTTTGGTACGCCAGATTTGAATTTCTCTGCAGAAAGTAAGAAAGTCACACCAGATACGATCACTATTGCCGGGAGTTCTGAAAAAGTGGACGAAGCAGATAGAGCTGTGGTTTCTGTCAATATGTCTGGTAAAGACAAGAACTTTGTAGAATTTGATAGTGTTAATATTTTAGACGCCGATGGCAATACTGTGACTGGACTGGATGTCATGCCTAGCCAGGTCAAAGTCAATATTCACATGAAAGAAATGACTAGAGTAGGCAATTTGCCCATCAAAGCCACGACCAAAGGGGAACCGGCAGAAGGGTATAAAGTAGGGAAAATTACAGTGGATCCTCCAGTAGCTACACTGACAGCACCGGTTAGTTATTTTGATAAGCATGCCATATTGGAACTCGATCCTATCGATGTGTCAGGCGCTGATAAAGAAATTCGTCAAGTGGTGACATTACCGAAACCTACAGGCGGTACATTTACTGTCCCCCAAGCTACAGTCATTGTGGAAATTGATAAGTCATAAGATAGAAAGATTCATTTTTAGCTCCTGGACTGCATTAGTTTTGTAGGTCTATCTATCCAATTGGGAGCATGAATTGCCGGGCAAATGGAGATATCTTGACGAAAAAATAGTCTAGCGGTATGATAATTGCGTTAAAATGTTTGAATTTGGGAGGAATTTAAATGGTTACATTATTTGGTACAGATGGTGTGCGTGGATTGGTGAATTCCACATTGATGCCGGAATTGGCCTATCAGTTGGGGCGCGCAGCAGGTGCTTATTTTTGTAAAGCTGGTGGCAATCATCGTTTCCTGATTGGTATGGATACCCGTATCTCTGGTTCTATGCTTACTGCGGCTTTGGCTGCCGGATTATGTGCATCTGGTGTAGATGTGGATCTGGCTGGCGTCATTCCTACGCCTGGTATTGCCTATCTGACCAAGACGGAAGGATATGATGCAGGGGTTGTTATTTCTGCATCTCATAACCCATTTCCTGATAATGGCATTAAATTCTTTGATCGCAATGGATATAAATTGCCAGATCAGACGGAAGAAGATATTGAAAACATTCTTCGCCACGATGAAGACATTGTTCGTCCGACTGGTGCTAATATCGGTGTTATTTCTCATAGACCAGAATTGGCAGATAAATATAGAGCTTTTGTAAAATCTACAGTCACTGGCGACTTTAAGGGAATGAAAATCGTTACAGATTCTGCTAATGGAGCAGCTAGTGATTTTCTGCCAGAAATTCTTAAAGAATTAGGCGCAGAAGTGATTGCTATTTTCCACGAACCCAATGGAGTAAATATCAATAACGGCTGTGGTTCTACCCATATGGAAACTTTGCAGAAACGAGTTGTCTCTGAAGGAGCTATCTGTGGTATTGCCAACGATGGTGACGCAGACCGTTGCCTTTTCGTCGATGAGAAGGGCAAAGTCATGGATGGGGATCATTTAATGCTTATCAATGCGTTGCAGATGAAAAAAGAAGGCCGTCTTCATGACAACATGGTTGTGGGTACAGTGATGAGCAATTTGGGATTCGGCAAAGCATTGAAAGAAAATGGATGTCAGACCGTTTCTACGCAGGTAGGCGATAGATACGTATTGGAAGAAATGCTGAAACATGATTACTCTATCGGCGGTGAACAGTCTGGACATATCATCTTTACAGAATTCAATACCACTGGTGATGGTTTGATTACTGCCTTACAGACCCTCAAAGTGCTCCGTGAATCGGGAAAAACTATGTCTGAATTAAATAGCCTCATGGTGACTTATCCGCAGATTCTGAAAAATGTAGCCGTGTATAGTAAAAATGGCTGGGAAGATAATGAACTGATTCAAGCCTCTATTAAAGCTGGGGAAGAAGAACTGGGAAGTGATGGCCGCATTCTGGTCCGTGCCTCTGGGACAGAACCACTGATTCGTGTCATGGGTGAAGGAAAAGAATTGAATCAGCTAGAACGTATCATTGATGATATAGCTTCTGTGGTAGAACATGAGCTGGGTGTAGAAAATAATTAAGGAAAAGGGATGGATTCATTCTTATAGTGAATGAGAATTCCTTTATATCAATCAGTCATATCCGAATCAAGGAGGTCTATATGGATTTTAATGGTTTGCTTCTGCCATTTTGTTTCATTGGATTGTACTTCGTACTAGAAGCCGCAGACTGGGGCCTTTCTGTAGCAGCACCTTATGTATGTCGAAATGAAGAAGAAAGTAAAGCACTTCTTGGTTTATTTAAACCAGGATGGGACGGTCATGAATTATGGCTTCTTTTAGGAGTGTTATCTTTAGAAGCCGCTCTTTCGCAGGCAGGAAGCAGCTGGAAAGGTATGGCCCTCCTAGGACCAGCCGGTTTAGGAGCTCTCTTCCGTCTTATTGGTTGTTTTGCCAAGGGATCTATGGCGAGACCTATTTTCATAAAAGGCATGAGTCTTTTTTCTATTTTTGCTCTCTTCGTGATGAGTCTTGTCATTAGCTCATTTTTACATACCGAGGGGGCCATGGTTTCTGCTTTGGGTATTTTCTTGGCCATTTGGATGATTCTGGCTGTATTCCAGATGGGAACTCTCTATGGCGCATGCAAAGTGGTGAATCCTTTGGGAGAAAGATGCCGCGCTGCCTTTCTGGTATCCGGCATTGTAGGACTTGTGTTACATTTGATTTCTGTAGGTCTTCTCTACATCAATGCAGGGGATGTCTATCAGTATGGTTATCTGCTATGGATAGCCTTAGGCATGGATGTTCTCCTCTTCTTATCAGCGTTTGCTCTTACTAGAATGCGCCAGGCATTGGCAGGATTGATAGCATTTCATCTTTCTTTGATCAGTGGTATGTGCCTTTATATGTCCGCTGCTTCTTCTGTGACAACTGTTACACAAGTAGTAGATATCTCTAGTGGTATGGTATTTTTCTCTGGTATGGAAAATACAGCCTTACTCGTAGGAGCTGTCGTACTCTCTTTGGCTGCTTTAGGTTATCGCTTGCTTCGCAAGAAGGAAGAGTATGCATGGGATGATCACGTGTAAAAATCAATGAGGTGATTTCATGGGGGAATTGTATAAAACTCAGCATACTATCGATGAAATGCTGGATCGTATGGGTGTCAAAATAGTACTAGACTCAGAACATCTTTCTGAAGAAGATAAATTTGAGGCAGAAAAACAAGGTGCTTCTGTCGTGCTAAAAAAAGTCAATCAAAAAGAAAATAAGAAATAGAGTGACCATTGTCATAGTACAAAAGCTGTGAGACAATACATGTATTGTTTCACAGTTTTTTTGATGGGATTTCATAATCTAGGTATTGCTTTCCCAGGAGGTGATGGGATGATTCTTAAGAAGCTGGCAGGCCATCGATGGATTGGCATTTTTTCACTAGGGCTTAGCAGTGCCATTTGGTATACACTCAAAATAGATTACATGGATAGAGAAGGGAAGTTGTCACTACCAGGTTATCCTATTTTAGAATGGTGGGATTTAGCTGTTATTGCTGATGTGGCTGCTTTTTTATTTCTTATCCTTGTGATGACTCTTCCTCGTCTTGCTCATTGGCAATGGAAGAGAAGTCCTAGGCAGGGACACAAGCATTTCTATCTGGCAGCTCTTTTCATGTTTCTTTGGCAGATTCCTTTTTTGCTAGCTTTTTATCCAGCACCAGGAATGAATGACACTGTTTTTATGATCAATCATCCCTTATATGGCAGCATCCAATTTCCTTGGCTCTATTCTTTGATCTATGGGTATGGTGCATTTTGGGGCCGCCAATGGATAGGAACAGCAGAACCCATTATTTTTCTTTTATCACTCATTCAATTGGGGGTGATGACTTTTACCTTGACCCGTTTTTGCTATTGGGTGATCAATCATTATCATGAAAAGATGGGATGGGGCCTCTATTTATTCTTTACCCTCTGGCCTATGGTAGGGAATTATGATATAGCAGCGGTGCGAGATGGTATATTTTCTTTATCTCTTTTGCTTTGGATGTGGCTGTTTTTACTTTTCCGTGAAAATCCTAGATGGGATAGAAAACGGTATATATTATTGATTGCAGCGTTATTGGGCACCATGCTTTTTAGAAATAATGGGATTATTTTGTCTGTCATTCTTACAGGACTTTTGGTGTATCAATACGGAAATCGATACATATGGATTCCTTGTCTTTTAAGTATGATGCTTGCGATTTTCCCAGCTCGTTGGATTCAAGAAGTACATCATTTTGAACCTTTATTTCAAGAATCTATGGCGATTCCTTTGCAGCAATTGGGACGCACCTTGGTTACGCATGGTACAAGAAGCAAAGAAACGGTCGATATGATGGATGGCATTTTGAAAACCTCCATTTGGAAAGAAACTTATTCTCCTTATACTGTGGACTTTGTGAAATGGCATGATGATTTCAAAAGGCATGAATTAAATCAGGAAAAAGGAAAATTCTTACGTCTTTGGCTAGAAACAGGGATAGATAATCCTAAAATCTATATAGAAGGATGGCTGACAGAAACATATGCTCTATGGAATGTGGATCCTATGGAATATGGGGTGCAGTCTAGATTTGGATGGGCTCTTAGTGACGATAATACAGCTCATATGGTTCCTGCAGATAATGATCGCATGGCTGTGGGGCATTTTCCCATGCCTATGTTTTTAAAATCCATATTAGCTAGGATACAATGGGAAGGAAGTCACTTTTTAGGAACGGGCCTATGCTTATGGATGACTTTGTGGATTCTATTAATGTTCCATTTACAACAGAAAAACTACGGACTTGGTGCAAGTCCTCTTTTACTCAATACAGCTATCTTGCTCCTCTCAACGCCAGCCTCTTCGGTTTTTCGTTATTCTTTTAGCTATGTGCTATGTCTACCTGTATTATGCATACTGATAGTATTGAAAGACAAGTGATTTTAGCCCCTTATTTAGCTCATGAAGAAAACTTGAAAAGGCAAAATCCATCGCATATTTGGTGCGTAGCTATCTAAATTTCTTATTCCAATTTTCCCTATTTATGCTATAATTAATTCAAGTGTGAAATCAAAAAGCACAATGAGGAATGTATATGAGAATAATTGGTGGCAATGCCAAGGGAACAATCCTTGAAGCACCGGCAGGTAGAAATACAAGGCCCACGTTAGGTCGTGTAAGAGAAAGCATTTTTAATGTACTTGCCAATGTGGGACTAGTAGAAACCAAGGTGCTGGATATTTTTGCCGGAACCGGAGCTATGGGGCTGGAAGCTTTATCACGAGGTGCAGATTCAGCCGTTTTTATTGATAAAGCGACGGGACGTATCATTCGGGCAAATGCTAAAAAATGTCATGTAGAGGATAAAATTTCTGTTATCACTAGAGATGTAAACAGCTCACTCAAAAGTTTACAAGGTGAGCAGTTTGACTATATTTTTATGGATCCGCCCTATCGTAAGGGCTATATCAATGAGATTCTGTCCACGATCATATCTTGCGGGCTTCCTGCAGAAAATAGCATCATTGTGGCAGAACATTCTATTTCTGAACCCCCTGATGTATCTCTTTTTGAAGGGACTCTCGCTATATGGAAAGAAAAGAAAGTGGGGGCTATTGTTGTTACCTATCTGCTTTGCAGAAGAACAGAGGGAGAAGTTCAATGAAATTAGCTATATGCCCTGGAAGTTTTGACCCAGTCACTTATGGTCATCTGGATATTATCAGAAGGAGCGCCAGCCTGGTGGATAAACTGATTGTGGCAGCTTTTTTGAATCCCACAAAGCATTATATGTTTACTACCGAAGAACGATTGGATATGCTTCGGGAAACAACCAAGGATATTCCCAATGTGGAAGTAGATGCATTTGACGGACTGCTCAATGAATATGCAGCCAGCAAAGATTGCCATCTTTTGATCCGTGGTCTTCGCGCTTTTAGTGATTTTGAATATGAATTTCAACGGGCGCTGATGATAAAAAAAATCGACCCCACTCTGGAAACCGCATTTTTCATGACGGACAGCCATTACTCCTATCTTTCTTCTACGGGTGTCCGGGAGCTGGCCCATTTTAATGGGGATGTAACACAAATGGTGCCGCCATATGTTCAGGAAATGATCAAGAAGAAATTAGAATCAGAAAAGAAATGAGGCTACTATTATGGATACAAGAAAACTGTTAGAAGAACTTGAAAATGTAATTAATAACGCAAGTGAAGTACCTTTCACCAATAAAAAAATGGTAGATAAGGATGAAGTGGCACGTCTCATTGATGCGATCAATCAGTCTTTGCCAAATGAACTTGAAAGTGCACGGCGCATTGTAGCAGATAAGGAACGTATCATGCTAGATGCTGAAAAGAAAGCAGAAGATACGGTAGCACAGGCAAAAGATTACATTGCCCGTATTACTGAAGAAAGTGAACTGGTAAAACAGGCACAGGAAAGAGCCAATGAAGTTATTACATCAGCCAATAAATCTGCTGATGAACTCCGTACCAGCTCTGTCACTTATGCCACTGATGTATTGAAATATGTAGAAACCAATATGGAAAATGTACTAGATAGCTTAAAGAAAAATCGCCAGAGCCTTATTGATTCTAATTCTGCAGCAGCTCGCCAGCAGGAACAACAAACGCAAGAAGAAAACAAAGATAAGGAAGAAAAATAAGCTAACTAAACATACAGATGGATCAGTGATTTCATTATATAGGAATAAAATGCAACTATTTTTATAACCATTTTTTGATGTATTCACTGTATTCTTTATGTCAACATATACTTCTTACCAATGGGGGTCATTCCTATGGAACGAGATCAAGAAAGCAGACGGATTGTGATTCTTTGTCTGCTAGCCGGTATCATTCTATGCGGGGTGACTCTTTCTTATTTTTTCTTACTAGCTTCTCCTGCGGAAAAGGAAGTGACAGTCACTGACCTTACGGATACGGAGCATCATAAAGAAGGAGAGATACTAGTTTATGTAGTAGGAGCTATTCGTCATCCTGGTGTATATCAATTACCAGCAAAAAGTCGCGTTTTTGATGTAGTCAAAGCAGCGGGTGATGTACTTCCCTATGCCAATACTGATGATGTAAATATGGCAGATGTGGTTTCCGATGGAGATAAAGTTTATATTCCATTAAACCCCTATCAGACAACTGCTAGCAAAGAAAATTTGATCAATATCAATCAAGCTTCTGCCCAAGAACTAGAGACATTACCTGGTGTAGGACCAGCTACTGCAGAAAAAATTATTCGATATAGAGAGGATAATGGATGGTTTAAGGCCAAGGAGGATATTAAGAAAGTCCCATCTATTGGGGATAGCAAATTTCAAAAGTTGTCTGATCGGATTACTTTATGAAGTACCATGTATTATTGCTATGGAGCGGGATTTCTTTATCCATTGGTGTCATTGGCTATGACTACATAAAAGAAGAGACGCTATGGGTGGGAGTCGTGCTATTAGGAATCGCTTTTTTTCTTTTGGGAACCGCTTGCTGGAAAAAAGAAAAAGCACTCTTCTTAGGAGCGGCTTTATGCTTTTTTTGCTTGATAGGTATGGGTCGCATGTATGTATCTGATGAAGCGCTTCAAAATGAATCTTCATGGGTTGTTGGAAGCGAGGGTACTTATGAAGCGGTGATTATAGAACCCCCTCTTATGGATAAAGAAGAAGGGGCCTATACGCGATACTTGGTGGACCTAGAAAAAATCAGATATGCTGACGGAATAGAAAAGACCCTTCATGGCACGGCCTATCTCTATGAATCTGGGGTAGAACATTCCCATTTTTTAGGAGAGAGAATATCTGTCTTAGGGCAGATGACGGCTATTCGAAACTATAAAAATCCTGGGAAAATGAATTTAGAAGGGCGATATCGAAGTCGTCACTTATTAGGAAGGATTTATTTACCAGAAGGTGTGTCCATTGATTCTTTAGGAGATAGCGGTACCTGCATGCCTATGCGGCTAGCAGAAACGATCAAAGGTCATGTTTTTGATTCTTTTTTGCCCTATATGGACGAGAAGCGGCTTCATATTCTTATGACGTTACTCTTTGGCGGGAATTATAATGATATTTCACCATCTATTATGAATTCTTTTTCTGCCACTGGGATTGTTCATATTTTATCAGTGTCTGGTTCTCATATTGCTCTTTTATTTGGATTCTTATATTTTTTAGGCAAATGGATAGGGCTTCCTCATAAAGCTGTTTTAATAAGTTCTATCGGAGTTGTCCTTTTTTATGCCCTTTTGGCTGGATTTGTCCCACCTGTGATTCGCGCTACAGCTATGGGAATTTTGACAGTAGGAGGCGTTTTTTTAGAACGAGAAAAGACGACCTTAAATC
The DNA here is from genome assembly GCA_002439665.1 of Dialister sp. UBA6422. Classification (GTDB taxonomy): domain Bacteria; phylum Bacillota; class Negativicutes; order Veillonellales; family Dialisteraceae; genus Dialister. The sequence goes on along the minus strand of DJPC01000016.1, from coordinate 12,204 downwards.
TCCTGGGTGCTGTAGTAGCAGGTATGGTATTATGGGATCCTTTTTACCTATATGATGTAAGCTTTCAATTGTCTGTAGGTGCTTCAGCAGGCATTTTACTGTTTTATCGTTCGATTTTGGGTTCTTTGAAGAAGCTTCTTTCTGTTCCCTTTTGGATTTTAGAAGCTACATCTTTAGCTATTTCTGCCCAGCTTTTGACTATTCCTATTATTTTATATGATTTCCATGTGTTCCCCTTATATTTTATTCCGGCTAATCTTTTGGTCGCACCATTTTTGGAATGGACTATTATTGCTGGACTTTTAGCAGCCGCTTTATCCATCATATGTATGCCTTTAGCAGGTGGCATTCTTTATGTAGCTGATTATGGCTTATGGATAGCTCTTAGATTGAATATGGCGCTGGCTTCTTTGCCTAAAGCATCAGTTGGAATAGGCGGTATGACCGCTTGGCAAAGTATCTGGTATTATCTTACTTTAGGAATGATTTATTTCCATCGGTCTTGGCTGTCTTTTTCGAGGAAACGGCTTGTTGTGGCTAGTATATGGGGGATTTTTTCTCTGTGGATTGGCTTCCTATACGTGACAGCCCCCAAGCTTCTGGTATATTGTCCTGATTTAGGCCCTGACCAAGGAATGGTTTTAGTTCATGGAAATCAAAAAATTTTATATTATAAAGGCGGTGGGGTGGTATCACATCGTTCCGCTTGGGAATGGAATTCTTTCTTAGGATATGAAGGTATTTTTGCTGCTGATATTTTGATTCTTAATGTAGAAGATGTGTTACATACGATTCCATTCACTTTATCAGTGCCGGTCAAGGAAATATGGGTGACAGGCGGTTCATGGAAAGACAAAGTACCGAAATTACAAGATACCTATGAAGCACCGATTAGGCAATTGGGGAAGGCTAAATTAGCTATGGGTGATATTTTATATCATACCAATGGTAGCAGTTGGATTATTGGAAATGATGTTTGGAATATATATATACAAGGGAAAAAATCCATATCTCCTTTAGGTGTTCATCCTCACAGGTTATGGCTAGTAGGGCAAGGGGGATATAAAGAATTAACAACTAAGGATATGGAACAAGTAGTTCCTGAAATGGTTGTTTATTACGGAAATCGCCTGCAACATTCTTGGGAAAATATGGAATTATTTACCTTATATCCTATAGAAGCTCGAAATACCTATTTAGATGGTATGCAGGAAATTACATTTAACAATGAATGGCATTTGAGATAGCTATCAATAGTCTCTTGTAACATAAGTAAAGAGCTTTCTTTGCTATAGGTTTTGGTATACAGATTCTATGGTAGAACCATTTCATTTTATAGTATCTTAGGATAGAAGGACGATTGTATGGCAGTAAAAAAACTGAATAAAGCAAATTGTTGTTTTTTATATGGAGAAGATCTGGTATCTATTAGCTTGCGTAAAGACGCTCTATTACAAGCTTATTTTCATAACAATCCTCCTGAAGTGACGGAATTTGATGGACAGGGAAATTATGAGGCCTATCAGAATGCATTGGAAGGACAATCTCTTTTTTCTTCAGCGACAGCTGTTATGATCCATAATCCGCCATTTTTGAAAAGAATATCTAAGTCTAGCAAAGAAGATCCAGCACAAGTTTCTTTTTTAAACACCTTAGAGAATCTTCCCCCAGATATTTTTTGCTTAATTTTGCTAGATGGAAAAGCAGACAGCCGGACAAAAATTGTTAAATCGCTTCTTTCTATTTGTTATAGCGAAAAATTGGACTTACTTAAATCTTCCGATGCGGCGGAAATGATGATTCATATGTTACAGCAAGCGGGGAAACGAGTGGATTTTGCAGGAAGGAATTATATGGAAATGGTACTTTCTTCATGGGATACGGTTTCTCTGCCTCTATTACAGACAGAATGTGATAAGATTGTACTGATGTGTGGCAACGAATCGGTGGTAACAAAACATATATTGGAACTGGCTTTGCCTGATTATATGAATCAGGGAGTGTTCAAATTTATCAATGTATTACTTGATAAAAAATCATCGGCTGTATTGGCCAGTGCAGATAGAGTATTTACAGATACCTCCACTACTATTAAAAATTTAGGAGCCCTTTCTGCTAAATTTAGACAAATCAAAATGCTAAAAGAGATGGAAAGAAATCGAGTACCAGTACTTCGGATGCAGCAGATGTTACATATTAGCAAAGCATGGCAATGGAAATATTTAGTGGCGGATGCCAGAAAAGTAACGGAAGATGAGGTAGAATGGTTTTTGTTGAAAATTTTTCAGTATCAGTTTTATTCCCGCCAAGGAAATTCTGAGGCAGAATTAAAAGATCTGCTTTTGCAATATTGTATGAAATGAAGGGACGTTTCTTGAAAAAAACAAATCGGGGAAAACGGTGGATAATTTCATTCTTATCTATTCTGGCAGCTGGCATAGTTATCGCTCCTTTTATATGGGTCAAATCAGATGCACTTGTGCCCGGTGTTTATATCAATGGGATCAATGTGGGAGGCAAAAATAGAGAAGAATTAGAATCACTGATGGCGGATAAGAATGAAGAACTCAAAAAAGGCAAATTGATTTTGACACGAGGTGAAGTGGAAGAAACTTTGCCTTATGGTGATTTACATGTCCATTATGACCAGTCATCTTTGCAAGATGCCATGGCTTTGGGGCGTACAGGTAACTTGTTTGAAAAGTGGTACGACCGGTGGCATATTCTTTGGAATGGACAGGCTTCGCATATGGAAGCGGTGTATGATACAGATGCATTGCAATCTTATATTAAGAATTTAGAAAAAACTTATGAAAAACCGCCCCATAATGCATATCCAACATTTAAGAGAGATGGCTCTGTCACATTTTCTAAGGGAAGACCGTATTTAAAAATTAAAACAGATGAACTCACTTCCTCTATAGACAAGTACTTGACCAATGGGGAGTCAGGAAAGATGGAGATTCCTGTATCCGAAGAAAAAGACCCCAATATGAGCGTTAGTGAAGCCAAAGAAATCAATCGAGTCTTAGGGTGCTATTCCACTTCTTTTTATCCTGAAAAGAATCGGAGCAAAAATATTGAATTGGCTGCTAAAAGCTTAAATGGTGTTTTTATTCGTCCAGGAGAGGTATTTTCCTTTAATAAAACCACTGGTTTGAGGTCTTCTGCCAATGGATATCTAGAAGCACCAGTCATTATCAACGGTAAATTAGAACCAGGGTCAGGCGGAGGCGTTTGCCAGGTAAGTAGTACGCTTTTTAATGCAGTCCTGTTATCTGGCTTGGAAGTGACCCAGAGAACTTGTCATTATTCACCGGTATCCTATGTTCCTATGGGCCGAGATGCCACAGTAGCAGAAGGATCTTTGGATTTTTGCTTTAGAAATCATTTAAAACATGGGGTTTATATCTATACAGAATATACGGCAGGACAGGTGACCATTTGGATTTTGGGAAATGAGAATGATCAGCCGTCCCATGTGGATATTACTCAAACCAAAGAAGAAACGCTTCCTTTCAAGACGATTACTAAGATTGATCCATCTCAAGCTGAAGATAAGAAGGAAGAACCTGGTCATGAAGGACACAAAGTCACTATCGTCCAAAAAGTCAAATGGGCGGATGGAAGAACCTATCAAGATAGCTTTTTCTCTGATTACGAAGCGGTAGATACAGTGATTACTTATAATAAAGATCCATCTTAAAAAGTAATTAGCTATAGAAATCATGTGAATTACATGCTCTATGAGTATATGAATGAATTATTTATATATTCATAGAGCATGTCAAATATAAGGAGTTTATTTCATGGGAAAATATAGATTACATTCCAGAAAAGAAGGGTCTGCCATCCCTCTCTTGGAAGTAGATACGGAGTGTAGAGCTTGGTATATTAAGACGCTACATAAAGAAGATGCGCTTAAAGCCTTGAAAGATATGGGAAAGGCTCTTCTTTGTGTGGAATCCATTTATATCAATGGGGAAGATGTATCAGAGGAAGTATTCACACCACTTCAATCTGTTACCTTGGGAATGCCAGAGGAAGAACATCTTTCTTCTGATAAGTCATTTTCTTTTACACCACCCGTACCGGACGTACCAGAAGAACAGGGTCATTCTAGTGAGATGCCACCAGATATTTCCGTGTTTCCTACAGCAGAAGATATCGAAGCGGCGGCCATGCAAGAGGAAACTATTCAGCCGGTAGAAGAAAATCATCCAGCTTTGTCTATGCCCCAAGGTCTCCCTAGTCTTTCTAGTGTACTTCCCAAGAGCGCCTTTGTTGCTTCACCTAAAGAAGGTTCTAAGGGTGGAGATAATGGAATCTATTTGGGAAAGAAACATATTCAAGGGGATGCCATAGATATCAAAAGTGTCAATGAAGAAAAAGATGGCGTTATCTTTGTCGGTACTGTCATTAGCTCGGAAGTGAGGGAGCTAAGAAGTAAGAAAAAACTATTTGTGATGAATATAGCAGATGATACCAATGGAGTATCCTGCAAAAAATTTTTTGATCATCCAGAAGCGGCTGAAGGGGTAGAAGGACTCAAACCTGGTGCGGTTGTTAAAGTGCGGGGGAATATGCGCCTGGATAAATATTCAGGGGGATTGGTGCTAGAACTTCTGCAAGTAGAAAAGGGAGAAGCGAAAACCATTGCGCATGAAGATCATTACCCCACGCCGCGAGTAGAACTTCATTTGCATACTAAAATGAGTTTGGATGGTCTTATAGATAATGAAGAAGTCATTAAAACAGCGGCTAAATGGAAACATCCTGCTGTAGCTATCACAGATCATGGTGTTATCCAGGCATTTCCTAAAATTCAAGATCTGGCAGATAAATATCATCAAAAAGTCATCTATGGGATGGAAGGCTATATGATTGAGCAGATTCCCGAAGACCCAGATACAGATAGACAGCAGTATAATCACATTATTATTTTAGCCAAAAATATTACAGGTCTTCGCAATTTGTATCGTATGGTTACTTTATCTCATCTGAAGTTTTATCGTAAGAGACCACTGATTCCAAAACCTATTTTGGAAGAATTACACGAAGGACTCATTTATGGTTCTGCCTGTGTCATGGGAGAATTCTTCCGTGCTGTGCTGGCAGAAGAAAGTGATGAAGAATTACTCAAAAAGGCACGCTTCTATGATTATTTGGAAGTGCAGCCCTTAGGGAACAATGAATTTCTTATCAATGATGATAAATTTCCTCATGTGAATTCCAAAAAAGATTTGCAGGATTTGAATAGAAAAGTCATTGAGATCGCCGATAAAGCAGGCATGCCATGCTGTGCTACATCAGATGCTCATTATATGTTTGCAGAGGACCAAAGAAATCGAGATATTCTTCTATCCAACTGGGAGAAACCCGGAAAGATTGAGTCCCATCCGCCGGTGTATATCCGTACGACCCAGGAAATGTTAGATGAATTTGATTATCTCCCTAAAGACAAAGCCATTGAAATCGTGGTCACCAATACGAGAAAAATTGCTGAGCAGTGTGAAGTGCTGAAACCTTTGGCAGAAGAATGGAAGTCTTACAATCCAAAAATTGCAGGGGCGGATAAGAAATTGGTGGACATGTGCTATGCCAATGCGAAAGCCATTTATGGGGATCCTTTACCCCAGATTGTGCAGGATAGGCTGACTTTGGAACTGACGCCAATCATCAATCATGGCTATGGCGTTTTGTACTATATCGCTCACAAACTAGTTAAACATTCCAATGATAGAGGATATTTGGTGGGTTCTAGAGGTTCTGTAGGTTCTTCTTTTGTCGCTACCATGTCCGGTATTACAGAAGTCAATCCGCTGCCGCCGCACTATGTATGTCCCCATTGCCATTGGACAAAGTTTTTTACCGATGGCTCTGTAGGTGGTGGCTTCGATTTACCAGATAAAAAATGTCCAAAGTGTGGTCATGACCTAGCCAAAAATGGACATAATATTCCATTTGCTGTTTTCTTGGGCTTTGATGGAGATAAAGTACCTGATATCGATTTGAACTTTTCTTCCGGTGATGATCAAGGGGTGGCTCATAAGTACACAGAAGAACTTTTTGGAAGAGATAATGTCTTCCGTGCAGGAACTATTGCAGGGATCCAAGATAAGACCGCCTATGGCTTTGTCAAACGGTATGCAGAAAATAGGGGACTTACCTTCAATGATATTTTCATTGAAAAACTTTCTGCCGGGGTAGCTGGTGTAAAGCGTACCACCGGTCAGCATCCGGCGGGGATTATGGTATGTCCAAGAGATATGGATATCCATAATTTCACTCCATTACAATATGCAGCCAATAAAAAATATTTAAAAGATGAAAATGGAAATCAGATCCCTGGCACTATTACCACTCATTTTGATTACCATTCTATTTCTGGTCGTATGTTGAAACTGGATATTCTGGGCCACGATGATCCGAAAGTCATTCGTATGTTGCAAGATATCACTGGCATCGACCCACTGAAAATTCCTTTTGATGACAAAAAGACACTGTCTCTCTTCAGCTCACCAGAAGCTTTAGGACTCACACCAGAACAGCTGGCCAGTGCCATTGGCAACAAAGGTGTCACTGTAGGTGCATTGGGGCTTCCTGAATATGGCACGCCTTTTGTGCGAGGCATGTTAGAAGATACAAGGCCGAAGAATTTTTCTGAATTGGTACGAATTTCAGGATTTTCTCATGGTACAGATGTATGGCTAAATAATGCCCAGGACCTCATCAAAAATGGAACTGTTAAATTGGAAGAAGCGATTTCTACCAGAGACGACGTGATGAACTTTTTGATTCAACATGGAGTGAAACCGCTGACCTCCTTTAAGGTTATGGAAAATGTACGTAAAGGGAAAGGATTGGAAAAGGGAGGATCCAATAACCGAGCAGAACTAGATGCAGCGCATATTCCGCAATGGTTTATTGATTCTTGTCTAAAAATTGGCTATTTGTTCCCAAGAGCTCATGCGGTGGCCTATGTTATGATGGCTTTCCGTATTGCTTGGTTTAAGGTATATCAACCGTTGGCATACTATGCGGCGTACTTTACCATCAGAGCAGAAGGATCTTTCAATGCACCTGTTATTTTAAAAGGCCTAGAATCACAGAAAGCAGAATTGGCTCGTATTGCTGCTTTGGATAAACCGTCAGCTGTGGAAAAAGGCAATGCCACAGTCATTGAAGTAGCAGCAGAAATGTATCTAAGAGGAATGGAATTCTTGCCGATCGATTTGGAACATTCCGATGCATCGGAGTTTCTTATGGTGGATGGTAAGTTGCTACCACCTTTTAACTGTATTCCTGCTTTAGGGGATGCGGTGGCCAAAGAAATTGTGAAGGCCAGAGAACAGCATAGCTTCACTTCCAAAGAAGATTTAAAGAAGCGAGGCAAAGTGAGCCAGAGTATCATCGATATGATGGATTCCATGGGAATCTTAAAGGGGTTACCAGAGGAAGAACAGATTAGTTTGTTTTCATTCTAATAGGTCTAGCACGCCTATTGATAGCCAGATGGGAAAATATTTTTCCTATCTGGCTATTTTTATTTATAACTATTTGGAAAATAAAGAAATAAGGAACTATCCATTTTTATCAGTTGTATATATGGGGGAGAAAGCAGTTACATATGGCCAAAGGATATAGCTTTTTATAGATATTCTTTTCTATGTATCATAGTCTTGCACATTTTAGGTTCTATTTATATAATGAAAAGAAAAATGGTGTATATCAAAAATTCTTTCAAGGAGGCGTCATATGATGAATCGTCAATGGATGAAAGCTGGAGCTTGCGTATTGGCGCTCTTGGCTATGGGTTTGGCATCTGGATGCGGCGGCACAGCGAAGAGTGAAAATCCGAAATCAGAAGCAGCTTCTACTTCGGCATCACCTAAGAAAGTATTAAAAGTAGCATGTATTGCCACCTATCCACCTTTTGTCTATAAAGATAACAAAGGGGAAATCGTAGGCTTTGATGTCGATATCACCAAAGCAGTTGCTAAAGAGATGGGCGCAGAAACTACTTATGAAAGTATGCCATTTGATCAATTGGTTCCTGCACTGGTAGATAATAAGGCCGATATAGCAGTAGCAGCTTGTGATATGACACAGGATAGAGCGGATAAAGTGAATTTTTCTTCCACTTACTATAGCAAGGAAAATGTAGCGATCCTATCACGGAAGGGCGATAACTCTATCAAGGGACCAGAAGACTTAAAGGGAAAGACAGTAGCTGTGGAAAAAGGGACCGTATATGTGGAAACGGCGCAACAGTATGGCGGTGAAGTCAAAAAATACGATTACCATGACCAGCTGATACAAGCGGTAGAAAATAAAGAAGCTGATGCACTGATTTTGGATAAACCAGTGGCTCGTTTTTATATGGAACATGGAGCTAAAGAAAAACTGAGAGGCGCAGGCATTATTTCTGGCAGCGGCGGATTTGTCATGCTTCTCAACAAAAAGGATCCAGAATTACAGAAACAGGTGAATGATGCCATTGCTACTTTGATGAGTAATGGGGAATACGATAAAATTTATGATAAGTGGTTTTCTGATAGTAACTTCAGTCAAGAACCAGATATCCAGAAATAGAAAAAAGAGTGTGTGACAAATGGGTAAGTATTTTGTCACACACTCTTTTTCTTTTTAGGAAATAGAATGGTTTATTTTTATGCATAGAGTGAATTTGTGGACATTTTTATTTCTTATATATTTATGGTCTCAAAAAATTCTTGCGCTTTTTGCAAAAGAGAGAAGAGAAAATGGTAAATAGGTGGCTGTGTAAGAATTTATAGGGCTCATGGTTTGTATAAAATTTATATGACTATAAATTCTTTGAATCACTCGAGATTTCTCAAGGCCTCCTTATGTCTTGTAATAGAAGAGCAAATCGAATATAATGAAATAAGATTTCAATTGTATACGCTATTTAGCGCATGCAGGTTACAATATAGTTTGAGGTGATCAAATGAGTGAATTACTTCGCGTGGAAAATCTCCACGTATCTGTAGGCGGAAAAGAACTCCTTCACGGCATTAACCTCACCGTGAATACAGGGGAAGTCCATGTGATTATGGGCGTTAACGGGGCAGGCAAGTCAACGCTGCTTCATGCCATCATGGGAAATCCGGTCTATAAAATTACTGAGGGGCATATTTATTTTGAAGGGGAAGATATTACGACTCTTTCGGTAGATAAAAGAGCTAAATTAGGCATTTTCTTATCCTTCCAGAATCCTATTTCTGTAGCAGGGATTACTACCGAAAATTTTATTCGTACCGCAAAAGCGACTATTTCAGGGAAACAGCAGAGACTCTTTCCTTTCAAACGGCTTATGAAAGCTCGTATGGAAGACCTTGCGATGGATCCATCCTATGCAGATCGATATCTGAATGATGGCTTTTCTGGGGGTGAAAGAAAGAAAAGTGAAATATTGCAGATGCGTATCTTAGATCCGAAACTGGCGATGCTAGATGAAACCGATTCAGGTCTTGATGTAGATGCGGTCCGCATTGTATCTCAAAATATTTCTGAATACCACAATGAAAACAATGCCATCCTGATTATCACCCATCTGAATCAAATCCTAAAGTTTATTACTCCAGAATTTGTTCATGTGCTCATTGATGGTCGTATCGTTAAAGAAGGCGGCCCTGAACTGGTGGATGAAATCGAAACCAATGGTTTTGATGCATACCGCAGTGAGGTGTAATCATGGCGGAGGAAAAAGTAAGAAGCCAAGTGGAGGATATCAATCGCAGTATTTATGATATCAAAGATGCGGTAGAATTCTCTTACAAGGCGGATGCTGGGTTGACAGAAGATATCATTCGTGAAATTTCTGCCAAAAAAGAGGAACCAGAATGGATGTTAGAAAAGCGTCTGGCTGCGCTTCAGATATATAATAAATTGGATTTTCCACCCTGGGGACCGGATATTTCTGAATTGGATATGACCCATATTGATACTTATGTGCGTCCTAAAACAGACATGAAGGCCAAGTGGGAAGATCTTCCTGAAAATATTAGGGATACCTTTGATCGTCTGGGCATTCCAGAGGCGGAAAAGAAGTCTTTGGCTGGTGTAGGGGCGCAGTATGATTCTGAAGTGGTGTATCATAATATCCAAAAAGAATTGGAAGAACAAGGAGTTATTTATGTGGATTTCGAAACAGCTGTTAAGAAATACCCAGAACTCATTAAACCATATTTTGGAAAACTGATTACGCCTAATTATCATAAATTCGCAGCTCTCCATTATGCGGTATGGTCTGGCGGTTCTTTTGTCTATGTGCCTAAAGGGGTGCATGTACGGATGCCGCTTCAGAGTTATTTCCGCTTAAATGCTCCTGGTGCAGGGCAGTTTGAACATACCTTAATCATTGTGGAAGAAGGGGCAGATTGTCATTTTATTGAAGGGTGCAGTGCGCCTCGATATAATGTAGCCAATCTTCACGCTGGTGCGGTAGAGCTCTTTGTCAAGAAAGGCGCTTCTCTTCGGTATTCCACCATCGAAAACTGGTCAAAGAATATGTACAATCTGAATACCAAAAAAGCTTTGGTAGAAGAGGATGGTCATATGATATGGGTATCTGGGTCTTTTGGCTCTCATACCTCTTGTTTGTATCCAGATACGGTCCTTAAGGGCGATCGGTCTACCTGTGAATTTACGGGTATCACCTTTGCTGGCAAGGGACAATACTTAGATACAGGTTCTAAAGTAGAAGCTTTGGGCAAGAATACGTCTATGACAGTGAATTCCAAATCCATTTCCAAAGCAGGGGGAACAGCCATTTATCGTGGTGTCGTTTACATCGGTCCCAAAGCGACTGGAACAAAGGGATCTATCAGTTGCGAATCTTTGATGCTGGATAATGAATCCCGTTCAGATACTATTCCTGATATTATCATTGAAAATGATGACATTGATTTGGGGCATGAAGCCAAAATTGGTCGCATCCCTGATGAAGATATTTATTATCTCATGAGCCGTGGCCTGACTGAGGAAGATGCAAAGGCTATGTTGGTTCGCGGGTTTGCAGAACCGATTTCCAAGGCCTTGCCTTTGGAATATGCGGTGGAAATGAATCGTCTCATTGATTTGGAATTTGAAGGCGCTATAGGATAAGGAGGGCATGATGGAAGAAATTAAAGTCAACCGGTTGCCGCTACTTACTTATCGGTATCTTCATACCAATGATACGTCCCTTTCTTTTGAAGAACCTAAGAATCAAGGAGAAGTGACTTTTTCTGATGATACGTATATCACAGAAGGAGGGACATTACCCGCTTCTTTTGATGGGGCTTCGAAAGAAACAGTAGCAGCTAGCAGCCAAGGAAAGTCGTATACCATTTCTGTTCCTGATCATAAGGAAGCCAAACTTAGCATTACACTTACGGCTACCCCTGATTTTGCAGGACAGTTTTTGGTGCATGTAGGAAAAGGTTCTACCTTGTCATTGGTGTGGCACATAAAAGGTGATACGGTAGAGGGAACTTGCGTGAAAGCTGTGTATTATGAGCTGGCTGAAAACGCTACGCTTACTGTGTCTACCGTAGAAAATGGACATGCCAAGACAATGGTATATGATCAGCGGCATACCCTTTTTGCTGATGGGGCCAAAGCTCATTTTGCATCGGCAGAATTATCTGGAGAGAAGATTATCGTTCATAGCTATGGTAAGCTATTGGGCGACAAGTCTGAAATGACAGAAAAAGCAGTATATGCTGCTAGAGAAAAACAGCAGCTTGATCTGTTTTATCACATTGACCATGTAGGCAAAAAGACAAAAGCTGAAATCGATGTGAAAGGTGCGCTGGCCGATGAATCTAAGAAGATTTTTAGAGGTACTTTGGATTTCAAAAGGGGATGCAGTGGCTCTGTAGGAGACGAAGGCGACTACGCCATCCAGCTTGATCCAGCGACTAAC
>DJPC01000016.1:0-172 GCA_002439665.1 Dialister sp. UBA6422 | reverse complement strand
TGGATGCAAATACCATTTATTTCTTAATGAGTCGTGGATTCTCTTTAGAAGAAGCTCGCCGCATAGTGGTAGAAGCTTTGATTCGTCCGATTATTGATGAAATGGATGAATCTGTAAGAGATGAAGTGCTGGAAGCTGTGAGAAATAAGCTGGACAAATAATGAAGTGAAAG
>DJPC01000014.1:24875-25705 GCA_002439665.1 Dialister sp. UBA6422 | reverse complement strand
CTTCCCCTTTCCCAAGGTTCTGCCCGGGAGGAACCCTAAGAAAGGTATGCAAGAGAAAACTAAAGACAGAAAAGCAAATTCAAAAAAGTGAGGCACTCTATTCGCACTGACGACTAGTTCTGGGCCACCTCTCTAGTAGTAGGGCAGCCCCTTTGGGGGATTATACTGCCTGGACATAGATGTTCTCGATCAGACGCCTGATTCACTGGTTTAGACGACTCCAAAGAAAATGCTTTTCTGTCTTTTTTGCGTGGGACCATGCATTTCCTATGTCCTATGCATTTCATATTCTTATAGGTATGGATAACAAGTGGATATGATCTATTATTCATCTAAATATCTTATCTATACATAGGGGATCTATTCCGATTTTAGATGATACTTGGTAGAATGATGACGTGATAAAGGAATCGGTATATAATATTTCTGTATAAATAGGGAAGTTAGAAATTTACGATGAATCCCATATGGGGTTTCATTTTTTCTTTCTCGTTCCTACTTGGTGAGAGTTGTCTTACACATGTTTTGTGAGGCGATTGCTCTATATAAAAGATAAGGATGGTGCTTGGTATGAAAATTTCTCAGCGTGCATTAAGTTTGACTACTTCTCCGATTCGTCGTTTAGGACCTTATGCGCAGGAAGCTCAGAAAGCAGGAAAGAAAGTTTATCATTTAAATATCGGGCAGCCTGATATTGAAACTCCGCCGCAGTTTATGGAAGCGATTCGCCACTTTGACCAGAAGGTGGTGGCTTATGGTCAGTCCCAGGGAGATATGAATCTGATTCATCAGGTTCAGAAATATTATAAGGAATGGGGCATGGAATATAG
>DJPC01000014.1:0-24864 GCA_002439665.1 Dialister sp. UBA6422 | reverse complement strand
GAAAAGAATATTTACATCACCAATGGGGGCAGTGAAGCTTTGGAACTGGCAGCGCTGGCATTGTGCGATCCAGGAGATGAAATTCTTGTCTTTGAACCATTTTATGCCAACTATAATTCTTTTGCTAAGATTTCTGGCGCTCGTGTCAAAGCGGTACCCACTAGTGCCGAAAATGGTTATCGTCTGCCCGATGCAGCAACTGTAGAACAATATGTAACGGATAAAACTCGTGCTATCCTTTTGACAAACCCAGGAAATCCAACCGGTGTGGTATATACCAAAGAAGAAATGGATATGGTGGCTTCCATTGTGAAGAAACATGGTCTAGCTCTTATTGCTGATGAAGTATATCGTGAATTTGTTTACGATGGGGCATATACCAGTTTTGGTACTTATGAAGACCTCGCTGACAATGTGATTATCATTGACTCTGTGTCCAAACGATACAGTGCTTGTGGTGCTCGTATTGGTTGCCTCATTTCCAAGAATGATGAATTTACGAGCCAGATTAATAAGTTCTGCCAGGCTCGTCTTTGCGTACCTACAGTGGAACAAATCGGTGCGGCTGCTCTTTATGACACTCCAAAGTCTTATTTGGAAGAAGTTAATAAAGAATACAAGAAACGTCGTGATACCATTGCAGCTGGTCTTGCTGCTATTCCAGGAGTTATTTCTTCCGATCCGAAGGGGGCTTTCTACGTGATGGTGAAACTCCCTGTAGACGATGCAGAAAAATTTGCTATCTGGATGTTAAAAGATTTCGATGAAAATGGAGAAACTGTCATGATCGCTCCGGGAAATGGTTTCTATGCTACAGAAGGCAAAGGCGTAGATGAAGCTCGTCTGGCATATGTGCTCAATTGTGATGATCTTAAAAAAGCTATCCATCTTTTGGCAGAAGGCCTCAAACAGTATCCAGGCCGGAAATAATTGGAAAATACCGCTGCGCGATTTAAGTGCGTAGCAATGTAAGATACACAAAAATTGGAAGCTTCCAAATATTAAAACGGTTATCATTCTGCTCATTTCTATGTTCTAATATATAAATTTTATCGTGTATGATAAGATTCAAAGGGGATAAAGGTTAGGTACTTATTGTAAGTTTCATAATCTTGTATCCCCTTTTTAATCCTGCGTCTAGCCCTGCTTATGATATCTTAGAAAAGAAAGTGCAGCCAAATCATCATCCTTTTGTACTTTGCAGTGATTTATAAGGTATGCACCACGACTTTCCTTATGCACTGCGTTATGCACACTGAAAAATTTCTTTACGCATCTTTACAACATATGGTATAATAGCAAAGTAGTTTATTGTTATTTATAGAAATTCCTGTGGAGTGAGCTTCGGCTCACTTTTTCTTATATTAGAAATAGTTAGCTGTACTGTAATCGGAAACGAAGGAGGGCATATGGCACACAAGGACATCGAAGAGGCAGTAGAAAAGGTATTGGAACCGATTTTGGAATCTGATGGGATTGAAGTGGTAGATGTGGAGTATGTCCGGGAAAGAAACTGGATTCTCCGTATTTATATCGACAAAGAAGGTGGCGTAGATCTCAATGATTGCCAGGTCATCAGTGAGAAGGCGGGCGCTATTTTAGATGAGAAGGATTTGATTCCTGATAATTATATGCTGGAAGTGTCTTCCCCTGGTTTGGATAGAGTTTTAAAGAAGGATAAAGATTTTATCCGTTATGCTGATAGTGATGTGGATGTGAAATTATTTGCTCCACTAGATGGGAAAAAAGGGGCGAAAGCTTTTACAGCCCATTTGGAGGGACTGGCAGAAGATGGTTCATTGCGACTTACTTTAGAAAGTGGGGATCCCCTGCTTCTTAGTAGAGATAAAATTTCGCAGGTAAGACTGCATTTTTCATTTTAAGAGATAAAAATAACGTAAGTTGACTTACATGTCAGGAGGGTAATTGTATCGTGAACGGAAAAGGATTGTTAGATGCTGTAGCAGGTTTGGTCAAAGTCAAGAAAGTAGACCCAAACATTGTATTTGATGCTTTGGAAATGGTACTTCTTACGGCGTATAAAAAAGAAAGCGGCAGCAATGCCAAAGCTTCTGTGACTTTGAATAGAGAAACTGGTAATTATCATATTTATGAAGAAAAAACAGTAGTGAATGAAGTGGATCCTACGGCTGAAAATGCAGTGAACGAAATTTCTTTGGCAGATGCTAAAAAGATCGATCGCTCTTATGAAGTGGGAGATATGCTTCGCATCGATGTGACACCAAAGAATTTTGGTCGTGTAGCAGCCCAGACGGCTAAGCAGGTAATGATCCAGAAACTCCGTGAAGCAGAAAGAGGATCTATCTATGATGAATTTTCTGGACGTGAAGGAGATGTTATCACCGGTACTGTGAAATGGAGTGAATCCCGCACGGTGTTTGTAGACCTGGGCCGCGTAGAAGGGATTTTGCCTTTTGCTGAACAAATTGAAGGAGAAGAATTCCATACCAATGATAAAATTAAGTGCTATGTACTTGAAGTGAGAAAGACCACCAAAGGACCGGAAATCATTCTCTCTAGAACCCATCCTGGACTTTTGAAGAGACTCTTTGAACTGGAAGTTCCAGAAATTTATAGCGGTACTGTAGAAATTAAAAATGTAGTACGCGAAGCAGGTAGCCGTTCTAAGATCGCTGTATACGCTATGGATCCCACAGTAGATCCTGTAGGGGCTTGTGTAGGACCTAAGGGACAGCGTGTACAGAATATTGTCAACGAACTGCATGATGAAAAAATCGATATCGTTCGTTGGGATGAGGACCCGGCTATTTATATTGCCAATGCACTTTCTCCTGCCAAAGTCGTCTCTGTTTCTGTATGGGAAGAAGAAAAATCTTCTTATGTCATCGTTCCTGATTATCAGCTCTCTTTAGCCATTGGTAAAGCAGGCCAAAATGCACGTTTAGCAGCTAAACTGACCAATTGGAAAATTGATATTAAGAGCGAAACCCAGGCGAAGGAAGAAGGCTTTGGCGATTCCCATGAAGAGCCAATGGATGATGATATTTTAGGGGATATTGAATCTAGTGATGGAGAAGCCAATACAGGGGAGGCCAATGAATAATGAAAGTAAAAAAAATTCCTATGCGGATGTGTGTAGGCTGCAAGGAACTTAAACCTAAAAAAGAGCTACTTCGTATCGTGGCTTTGCCGACGGGAATCATTGAATTGGACAGAACCGGTAAAAAATCTGGCCGTGGCGTATATGTATGTGATGATATTGAATGTTTTACCAAAGCATATGAATCTCATGGATTGGAAAAGTCCTTGAAACGTCCAGTGTCCAAAGATGTATATGATGCACTAAAGGAACAGATTGAAAATGGATGAGTCCATTTACAGGATGCTTGGCCTTTGTATGAAGGCGGGACGTTTGCTTTCTGGAAATGAACAGGTGGCAGAAGGACTGAAAAAGATGAAATCGCCGAAACAGGCCCTTCTCCTTATTACAGAAGACAGTTCCCCACGTACAAAGGACGAGTACATCGCTGCGGCTAATAGAGCTCATATAGCCTATCGCATTTTTGGTGAAAAAGAGCGGTTGGGAGCGGCTCTGGGAAAGGGCATTCGCACAGCGGCGCTAATTGTAGATAAAGGCTTTATGGCAGCCCTTATCAAGAAAATAGATGATAAGACATAGGTTACCATAAACAATAGAGATAGGAGTGTCTAGGGATTGGAATGATATTTCATAATTCCTAAGTTCTAATCCATAGGTTCTCATATTGTTTCTGGTATATAGAGCAATAAACTTACAGGTTTTACATAGAGAGTTGGGAGGCTGCTTATGCAGAAAAAGAAATATAGAGTGTATGAACTTGCCAAAGAATTTGGCAAGACTGATAAAGAAATTATTGATATTTTGAAAACCAATCACGTAGATGTAAGCAATCGATTATCTGGTGTAGATGACAATGGCAAATCTATTTTAGCAAGAGCGGTAGCGGAAGCTAAAAAGAAAGCCGCTAAGCGTCCTGTGATGCGTACTGTTCGCTTTGATCAAGCAGGGCAGCCTACAGATAGAAAGAAAGCAGGGAATAGCCGTCAGACTTCTTATTCTTCTTACTCCACAGAAGAAGTTAAAGAGCAAGAAAAGACTAAAACAGAACCTCAGAAGAAAGAGGCGGTTAAAGTAGCACCTGCTACAGAAAAGAAAAATGATAGACCACAAAAGCGGGATGATCGAAATAATCAGAGCCGCGACGGCCGCAATGATAGAAATGGAGACCGCAGAAACGACAGAACTGGCGAACGGAATGAAAGAAGCAGAAATAACCAGAGCCGCGACGGTCGCAATGATAGAAATGGAGACCGCAGAAACGACAGAACTGGCGAACGGAATGAAAGAGGCAGAAACAACCAGAGCCGCGACGGCCGCAATGATAGAAATGGAGACCGTCGAAACGACCGTCCTAAGACCGATCGCCCCTCTCGCATGCAACGCCCGTCTGTGCCAGCAGCACCAGTGGTAGAAGAAGCAGCACAAAAACCAACTACTAGAAGAGAAAAGCCGGCTAAAAAGAAAACAAAGAAGGATTGGGAAAGAAGCAGAAGAGAAAAAGAAAGCGGATCTCTGATGGCGCGTTCTTTGAATCAGAATAAGAAAAAGAAACATTCTGCTGAAAAGAAACCTGCTTCTTATCCAACCGAAGTAGAACTCCCACCGAGCGTGACAGTAAAAGAATTGGCTGAACTTTTTGGCCGCGAAGTGTCTGAAATCATTATGCACCTTATGAAAGATGGGGTAATGGCTACCATCAACCAGAATTTGGATAGAGATACGGTAGAAATTCTGGCAGAAGAATTTGGTGTTACTTTGAAAGAACCAGAACAGGCAGCAGATCCGACAGAATATATTCCGGCAGAAGATGATCCTCGTTTCCTGAAACCAAGACCGGCGGTTGTTACGATCATGGGGCACGTCGATCATGGTAAAACAACCCTTCTGGATGCTCTTCGCCAAACCAATGTAGCTCTTCATGAAGCAGGCGGCATTACCCAGAGAATCGGTGCTTACCAAATTCGTTATAAAAATCATAAAATTACCTTCCTTGATACCCCAGGACATGAGGCATTTACTGCTATGCGTTCCCGTGGTGCGCAGATTACCGATATTGCGGTCCTCATCGTAGCAGCTGATGATGGCGTCATGCCACAGACCGTCGAAGCTATCCATCATGCTAAGAATGCAGGGGTACCGATCATGGTAGCTATCAATAAGATCGATAAACCAGGAGCTAATCCAGACCGCATTAAGGAAGAATTAGCTAAAGAAGGACTTCTTGCAGAAGATTGGGGCGGCGATGTGATCATGACTCCAATTTCTGCTAAGAAGAGAATCGGTTTGGATGATCTTTTGGAAAATATCTTGCTGGTAGCAGAAATGCAGGAACTGAAAGCCAATCCAAATCGAGAAGCTTATGGCGTCGTAGTAGAAGCACAGCTGGATAAAGGTAGAGGTCCAGTGATGAGTGTTCTGGTACAGAATGGTACTCTTCATATCGGAGATGGTATTTTAGCTGGTAAGAGCTGGGGCCGTGTCCGTGCTATGAACAATGAAAATGGTCGAAAGATGAAGAGTGCAGAACCGTCTGCTCCAGTAGAAATCCTGGGTATGGATAGTGTTCCAGAAGCTGGGGATCACTTCTTTGTTATGGATGAAAAGAAAGCTAGAGCTTTGGCTGAAATTCGTGCCGCTCGTGCGAAGGAAGAAGAACAGAGAAGTGTTCAGAAAGTTACCTTGGATAACATCTTTGAAAAGATTAAAGAAGGGGAAATGAAAGAACTGGATGTCATCATTAAAGCTGATGTACAGGGTTCTGTAGAAGCGTTGGTACAGTCCTTGCAGGGAATCAAGAGTGATGAAGTCCGTATTTCCATTGTCCATTCTGCTGTAGGTGCTATCAACGAATCTGATGTGATGCTAGCTTCTGCCTCTAATGCACTCATCATCGGTTTCAACGTCCGTCCAGATGCCAATGCTCGTGCTATGGCAGAAAAAGACGGTGTGGATGTTCGTCTCTACCGCGTCATTTATGATTGCATCGATGATGTGAAAGCTGCTATGGCAGGTATGCTTGCACCAACCATTCGCGAAGTGGTTCTGGGCCATGCAGAAATTCGTCAGGTCATTCATACACCGAAAGTCATTGTAGCCGGTTCCTATGTACAGGATGGCAAGATCACCAGCAATTGCCAGCTTCGTTTGATTCGTGATGGTATCGTTATTCATGAAGGTAAGATTGCTTCTCTCCGCCGTTTCAAAGACGATGTGAAAGAAGTGGCTGCTGGTTATGAATGCGGTATTGCTATCGATAGCTATCGTGATGTTAAAGAAGGAGACCAGCTGGAAGCTTTTGAGCTGAAAGAAGAAGCAGCTGAATTAAAATAAATTTTAGGGATTAGAATGGATAGAAATAGTATTCATAGCTACTGATCACTAGATTTGCAAATGATTGTCCGTCCAACTGAATAGGGACGGACAATTTTTGTTATTCTTAGGATTGGAGATATAGGTTTCTTAGGGAGAGAGAATGCAAGGCTTTTAGGTTTATCGAATGTGCCGTGCATTACAGTCATTATTTTTAGCAATTTCATTTGTACTTTATAGCATAGGTGTATTGCAATAAGATGCGTCCATGAGTGGATACATCTTCAGCAACAGCCAAAAGAGGTTAAAGAATTATGTCGTTGCGGTGAATGTTACTGAGTGTGCTTGTTTTGCTTATGGCAAAGTATATCGCTAGAGAGATTTCTTTTTGCTCTTTGTATCTCCCTGGCAGATAGATTAAACATTATGTTAGAGATACGTTTTATGAATCTAAAAACCGAGCCTATTTTTCATCAAGGTCATTATTGCATCTTTCACTATACGTCATCGTATTGTTATTGCTAATCCTTAAGGGTTAATTCTTAATTATTCAATTTCTTAGCTTGTAAATATATAATGAGGTATATATTATGTCAGAACTCAGAGTACGTAAAGTACAGGAATTTATCAAACAAGAAGTGAGCCAGATGCTCCTTCATGATCTGAAAGATCCACGTATTGGATTTGTTACTGTCACAGAGGTCAAAGTCACAGGCGATCTTCGAGAAGCCACTGTGTATGTGAGCCTTTTTGGTAAACCTTCTGAAAAGAAAGCCTCTCTGGAAGCTTTAAATAAGAGCCGAGGCTTTGTACGTCGCGAAGTGGGACAGCGTCTTAAAATTTATTACACCCCAGAAATTTCTTTTGAGGAAGACACATCATTAGATTATGGTATGCATATCGATGGTCTTTTGAAGAAGATTCATCAGGAGGAAAAAGAATGAGTTTAGCTATAAACCATGCGAAGGAAATTACCAAAGCACAAGCTATGGATTTTTTGAAAAATCACAATCGCTTTCTCTTGGTAGGTCATGAACATCCCGATGGAGATGATGTGGGTTCCATTTGTGCTTTGCATAATGTGCTTCTTTCCATGGGAAAAGAAGCAGATATGCTATTGCCAGATCCGGTACCTCAGGTGTATACCTTGGTGAAAGCTTCTTCTTTGGTACATACAGAATTGCCAGAAGGTAAAGATTATGATGCCATTGTTTTCACTGACTTGGGGAATTTAGAAAGAGGCGGGAATTTTAATTTTCCACAAGATATTGATACCCTAGCTATTGACCATCACAGGACCAATGAAAGATATACGGACTATCTCTATCTTCAGTACCACTATGCAGCTACAGCAGAAATGCTGGCAGAAATGTTTTTTGATGAAGGTATAGAGATGGATGAAGACACTTGCAATGCCCTCTACATGGGTATCGGCACAGATAGTGGTTTTTTCCGCTTCAGCTGTACCTCCCCGCATACGCTTCTCATGGCTAGCAAATTGGTAGCCATGGGGGCGGATCCTTCTTATATTTCTAATCACTTGGAAGAGAAGACCATAGAGGCTATGCATTGTTACGAAATGGTAGCCAAAACAGTCCATTCGTATGCAGATGGAAAAATTGTCATTGCTTACATGGATGAAGCTGCTATGGATTTGGATGGGGAAAATTCCGATTACTATGCATCTATTCCTCGCTGTATCAGGGGCTGCGAAATTGCGGCACTTTTTAAATATAAAGGTGAGAAGGAAACACGGATTTCCCTTCGTTCCAAAAACTATGCCAATGTATCTGAACTAGCTGGGGAGTTTGGTGGCGGCGGTCACTGGAAAGCTTCTGGGTGTACCATTCATGATAATTTTGAGGAAGCAGAAAAAATCTTTGTTAAAGCAGCGGAGAAATATCTGTAATGGATGGTGTACTTAATGTATTAAAACCAGCGGGAATGACTTCCTTTGCAGTCATCTCTAGGCTAAGACATATATATGGACAGAAAAAAATAGGACACGGTGGTACGTTAGACCCTATGGCGGCAGGCGTACTGCCTGTCTTTCTCGGTCGTGCTACCAGGCTTATCGAATACGCACCGATTCATAAGAAAACATATGAAGCAGAATTCATGATGGGTTTTCGAACAGATACAGAAGATGCTACTGGTGAAGTGATAGAAAGAGGATTGATTCCAAAAGATACATCAATTTGGAAAAAGGTGGCAGACTCTTTTCGTGGAGATATTCTCCAAAGGCCATCCAGTTATTCCGCCATCAAAGTGAATGGTGAGCGAGCTTACAAACTGGCACGGGAGGGGAAAGCAGTAGAACTTCCAGCAAGACCGGTGACTATTTATGATCTCACTATTCGAGATATTGAGATACCGAAGATTCGTCTCTCTGTCACTTGCTCAGCTGGTACCTATATCCGGGCATTAGGGCGTGACTTAGGAGAGGCGGCTCACTGTCCGCTCACTATGTCTTTTCTTCTGCGCAGTCAAATGGGTCCTTTTTCTATTGATGAATCTAGCACCTTAGAAGAAATCGAAGCAGATCCTCAAGGAACATTGATGACAGATATCCGGCCTATCCTTTCTGCTTTACCTATGATTTCTCTTTCTGAAAAAGAAGGACAAGATTTTTTGCAAGGAAAACGAATCCGTACAGGCTATAGGCCAGTAGATGCTGCTGCTGTTTTTATGGAAAGTCGTTTTTTAGGAACAGCATCAGTATCTAGAGGCGTGATTCACCCGAAAAAAGTATTTAACTAGAAAAGTAGCGGAAAGTAGGAAGTACAAAAGAGTTGTCTTATTTGGTATGCCCATCACAAAGATGTAGCATTCTATGGAGCGGCTCTTATGACATATTTCACTTCTTATCTTTCCTTGTTTTTGAAGAGGCATTCATGATTATTCTCCACCGATTTGAAGAACTGTCTAGCCATCAAAATTATGTGTTTGGCATCGGTTTTTTTGACGGCTGCCATGTAGGACATCAGGCAGTGTTTCAGGAAGTCAAAAGACTGGCGAAAGAAAAAGGAGCGCTTCCATGTTTGATTACCTTCTTTCCCCATCCCATGACCCTATTAGCACCTGCTATTCATGTCTCACTATTGCAAAGTGAAATGGAAAAAATGGAGGCCATGAAACAGGCCGGTATAGAGCTAGTCCTCTGCATACGACCTAGTCACACCTTCCTTTCTATGTCTGCAGAATCTTTTTTACAAACCCTAAAAACTATTTCTGGACTGAAAGGGATAGTGACAGGTGCGAATTTCACCTTTGGGAAAGGTGCATTAGGGAATAGTGATCTTCTTACCCGCTATTTTCAGGGAACCGATGTGACAGTCCACATTCTTCCTTTAGAAACTAAGGAAAATCATCAGATTTCTAGTACAGATATCAGGAAGCTGATCCTTTCAGGACATATGGAAGAAGCGAGTGCACTGCTAGGAAGAAACTATACCATTACAGGAGATGTGGTTCACGGATTTAGACGTGGACATACTGTATTAGGGTTTCCTACCGCCAATTTGGATGTTCCGCCCGATAGAGTCATACCGATAGATGGGGTCTATGCCACCTATGCGGTGGTAGCAGGACGCCGATTTTCTTCTATTACCAATGTGGGAAACAATCCGACTTTTGGTAATACTAAAAAAACAATAGAAACCTTTATTTTTGATTTTGATGAAACCATTTATGGCAAAAGTTTTACATTGGAATGGGTCCATTACATTCGAGGAGAAATTACATTTTCTTCTGTGGAAGCTTTGATTTCTCAAATCCAAAAAGATATCCAAGAGGCTAAGCGCATCTTGTGATATGGATGATGAGGTGCCAATATAGAAGAATATATGGCTACAATTGGTCTTTGCTTATATTCCCTTGATTTCTTTATGTGTAAAGGAATCAGGGGAATTCTTTTTATTCATAAATTATAATCTATGAATAATCATAATGCATGATATGTAAATAGGGCCAATTCGTATCATGCATTATAGGATACATCTATGACAGGAAATGCATTTTTACTCATAGATGTTTTAAATGATTTCACAAAACATTTATAGTGCAATATCTATGATTTGAGATTCAACAGATGATAAAATACTAGCTAAAGAAATATTGGATAAGGTGCTATAAAAGATGTATATTATAAACATAAGAAATAACATCTACTTGGAAACACCAAGGTGCCATTTTTTAGGGAGGCTAATGCAATAATGAGAGATCAGCAGGTTGAAAATGAAATGATGGTAGAAGAAGAAAAGAAAGAAACCCTTTGCTGGGCTTTACTAGAACTGGAAAGCTCTAAGAATTAATTAATTTAACCTGGTGAAGATATATAAGACCGGCAGGGTATGACTGCCGGTCTTTTTCTATGTTATCAAAGCAATATCAAAAGGGGCTATGGCAAAATGAAAAAGTATTTTGCCACAGCCCCTTCGTATTTCACGAGACCTATTTGAAATTCTAGTTGCAGGTTGCTAGTTGTTAGGTGCAAAGAGATAACATATCTTATCTTTGATGACTATCCATCAGTCACTTGTGACTTATACTGCTGGAGCTGCCTGTAGTAGCTAACGGTAAGGAAGATAAAAGAACATAAAGTAGACTCTTTGATTGAAGGACATTCCTATTTCATTCAAAGTGTTCTACCAATGTGTAGCCTTTGCCCTTTAAGAATGCTTCTGTTTCTGATTCTTCAGTACTGAAAACGGCGATTGGTGAACTGGTTTCACGATCGAAGGAAATGTACAGATAACGAATCATCACATTGGCGTCATTTAAATCGTCTAAAATCCGATTTAATGTACCTGGTTTATCAGAGCCCATATCTACAGCCAGCACCAGATCTACGCGACACTGATATCCATCGGCTTCTAATGCTTCTTTTGCTTCCTCTGCTTTATCTACGATGAGACGAATAATGCCAAATTCAGCACTGTCATTGGCTAGCATGGTATAAATATTAATATCTTCCTTTGCCAAAATAGAAGTCATATGGCTCAAAGCGCCTTGTCTATTGGCTGTGAATACAGATACCTGTTTTAACATAACACTTCCTCCTTATATTCCTTGATTCTTTTAATTTTAACATACTTTTATTATTTAAGATAGGAATATTTTATGAATAGAGAAAAGGAGTCTATCGTTTCCTTTGGATAGATTGATTGATAGAACTATATTATATATACACTTGGAGAAAAATATAATATTTTTTTATACCCTATTGCATTTTTGAATATGACGTTGTAAAATAAGACAATTTGTGCATTTTTACTATATCCTTATGGAAAGAGTGAGGTGTCCTATGATTTACTAAGGGATGTCTTGCAAGGGATTGTCTTACAGGGAGGTATTATGTCGGAAAAATCATTAGAAGAATTGGAATTTGAAGAAACTGGAGTTTCTCGTAAAGAACGCTGGAAAGTCATGTGGGCTTCTATTATAGGCTATGCTATGGATGGTCTAGATGTACTTATTTTATCCTTTGCCATGGCTGCTATTGTAAGCGAATTTGGACTCACTTTAGGGGAAGGTGGTCTTATCGCTACCTATACATTGATTGGTACCGTATTGGGTGGGTATCTCTTTGGTGTATTTGCTGACTATTTTGGTCGTGTCCATACTTTTTCATTAACTATCATTATTTTCTCTATTTTTACAGGTGCCTGTGCGTTTGCAGATAACGTCATGCATCTTAATATTCTTCGTTTCCTGGCAGGTCTTGGTCTTGGCGGTGAATATGGGATCGGTATGACCTTGGTCACTGAAACCTGGCCCGCTGCCAAACGTGCTCGTGCTACTGCTGGTGTGGCTATGGGCTGGCAGGCTGGTGCTGTTCTTGCTGCCATTCTGGCGGCTGTGGTTCTCCCAGATTATGGATGGAGAGGACTTTTCTTGGTAGGCGTAGTTCCAGCCCTTCTGGCTGCTTGGGCTCGTCATGGTTTAAAAGAACCACCGATGTGGCTGAAACGTAAAGAACTGAAGAAACAGCTGCAGGAAAGAAAAGCTAGAGGAGAAATACTGACTGCAGAAGAAGAGGAAGAATTGGCAGATGCTAAGAAATTCCCATTGGCACATCTTTTCTCCAGTCCGTCTAAGACACTGACTACTATTTCTTTGACCATTATGACCAGTGTACAGAACTTTGGTTATTATGGCATTATGGTTTGGCTTCCTATGATTCTTTTAAAAGAACATGGCCTTTCTACAAAGTCCATGTCTGGTTGGATGGTTGTCACTGTCATTGGTATGATCGCTGGTATTTATGTATTTGGGTATCTTTCTGATCGTTTCGGTCGTAAGAAACCATATCTTCTGTTCTATGTATGCGCTGCAGCTATGGTGTATATCTATGTCAATCTGGGAACGCCTATGCTGCTTCTTGTGGGAAGTGCGATGCTGGGCTTCTTCTGCAACGGTATGATGGCTGGCTATGGTACTCTTCTTTCTGAAAACTATACCACTGATGCTCGTTCCACAGCACAGAATTTTATTTTTAATACCGGTCGTGCCGTAGGTGGCTTTGCTCCTGCTATCATTGGTGCCATTGCACAGAATCAAGGTTTCTCTGTGGCTTTTATACTTCTTTCCGGTGTTTACTTGGCTGCAGCAGTGAATGTTCTTCTTTTTATCAAAGATACTAAGGGTGTAATGATTAAATAGTTTTAAAGAATGAGGGATTGGTAACCAGGGATTGGAATGAAAATCTTATCTCTGGCTACAAATCCTTTTTTATTTCCGATCATTGAGATTTGTTTTACTTTTTGATGCTTTTATTAATAGCAAACAGCTAGTAGAATTGTCTAACCCGTTATATGATTGGACAATTTATAAGTATTCTTGTATAATAATGCATATTTAATAATGATTTATGAGGTGATCGATAATGAAAACTTGGGGAAAGGGTCTAGCGCTAGCAGCTGCTGCTGTATTAGCTATAGGGATTATGAGTGGCTGCGGAGATGAGAAAAAAGGAAATGAGGCCGCAGGGAAGACGCCTTTGAAAGTAGCGACCAATGCGACTTATGTACCTTTTGAATTTAAAACCAAAGATGGTAAAGACTATACGGGTTATGAAATCGATGTAGTACGCGCTGTAGCCAAAGAAATGGGTCGTGATGTGGAATTTAAAAATATTGCTTTTGATGGATTGATTCCGGCTCTTCAGTCTCATGAAGTGGATATGTCTGCTTCTGGTATGACAGCTACCAAAGAAAGAGCAGGAAAAATTCTCTTTGCAGCTCCTTTTTATGAAACCAAATTGGCTGTCGTTACACCGAAGGACAGCTCTATTCATTCTGTAGCTGATATGGCCAATGGGGAAGAAGTGGCTGTACAGGTAGGTACTACAGCAGCTTACTATGCTCAGGATAAGGGGATGAAAATTAGAGGTTTTGATCATTCTTCCGATATTGTGATGGAGCTCAAAGCAGGAGGAGCTAAGTCTGGTATTTTGGATAAACCGGCGGCTGATTATTTTGTAGCCACCGATGGAAAAGACAATTTCCGTGTGGTTGATGTGCCGGATTCTAAGGTACAATATTTTGCTTTTGGATTTAATAAGGATAACAAAGAGCTTCAGCAGCAAGTGAATAAAGCCATTGCAGACTTAAAGCAGAAGGGAACCTTGAATGAACTTCATGAAAAATGGTTCAAGACACCTCTTCCAGATATGCCAGCTACTTGCGAGGAAGCATTGGGATTATAATCAGAAATTGTAGTGAAGCGCATAACATATAAAGTGCCTCATATATAAAAGGACATGACCAAATGGAAATTTGTGGTCATGTCCTTTTATATGTATATGTGATCCAATAAGTGGAATTATTCTATCGTTTATGGTTTTTAGAGGTTTTTCCTCTCATTCTAAATTTCATGGCCCTAGTTACCAGCCATTAATCCTTGGCTATCGATTTTGGTATTTCAATTTCTTTCCCCAAAGTGAAAGACCATAGATAGAGGTGAAGCACTGGTTTTCCTAGGAGTTTCGAGGCGGCCTCGCCATAGACGGTAAGCTGCACCGCATAGTGTTTTTGGAGTTCCATGGCAGATAAGGTGCGGTCTGTTTTATAGTCTATGATTGTAAGACCTTCTGCGGTTTCTAAAAGGCAGTCCATGACACCTTGGAGGAAGATTTTTTCATTCTTTTCGCATTGGGGATAGAACGAATGGGCTGGGAGAAGGATAGAAAATGGCATTTCTTTGCGAATAGAAGAAGCTTCTTTCATGGCGGTGCACAGTTTACTTTGGGCAAAGGTGACAAGAAATTGAACGGGGTTTCGGTATTTGGTGTGGGAAAGAAGCATGCTAGTTTCTTCTTTGGTGAAGATATGTGCATTGCCTAAATCTTCAATGGCGGCACGGATGGAAGATTCATCGCCTGTCACTTTTGTAAAATCGATCATTTCCATGGCTTTGTGCATCAGTGTACCGAAAGAGGTACCTGTATATGATGTCTTCTCCTCGTCTAAGAATGAAGGCATGGCACTATAATCAGCGGGAAGCTCCTTGGGCGTTTTGTTTTCTGTCTCTGGCAAATCATTGACCAATGTGACAGAACTCATAGGAGGTTCATCACTGGCAGCAAATTCTTGTTCTTCTCGAAGTTTCACTGCTGCGGTAGCAGTCAATTTGGCTGGTGTATCGATGGCACCTGGGAATGCATAAGACCATGTGAGCTGTCTTTGAAGCCAGGAAGGGACATCCTTTGGAATCTGAGAGAGGAATGCGTCTTTGGACACTGTTTCTTTTTCTGTTTCCAAAGAAAGAATAGATTCTTCATCCATGACAGTTTTGTCTTTTTCTTCCTCTTTGACCAGTTCTCCTACAGGGGTTATGGTTAATTGAAAGTGGGAATGATCTGATGGTGCATCTTCTTCATAGGAAGGGATAGTATCTATAAGCGCCCACGTATCTTTCATGGTACGGTGATGAAGGGCAGCAGGAAGGATCCAATCCAAATAGGATTTTCCGTTGGCAATTATATGGGAAGGCAAGGGATGTACCATACCTCCTCCTGTTCCTACGAGGGGTGTGGCATAGCTAGTCAGGAGTTTTTTGGCTTCTTTTACAGTGGCTGTTACGTAGAGTTTATCTCTAGCGCGAGTCATGGCTACATAAAGAAGCCTTGCTTCTTCGGATGCATTTTCTTTTTCTGTACTGCTTTTCACAGCATACCAGTAGAGGGAAGGCCATCTGAGCTGG
The DNA here is from genome assembly GCA_002439665.1 of Dialister sp. UBA6422. Taxonomy (GTDB): domain Bacteria; phylum Bacillota; class Negativicutes; order Veillonellales; family Dialisteraceae; genus Dialister. The sequence continues at coordinate 9,269 of DJPC01000014.1, read as the reverse complement.
TGAGGTTTATCGTAATACTGGAGGCCAAGGCCGAGATCTTTATGGCAGATGGCAGCTGCACGGGTATCTTGCAGATTGAAATTTTTTTCACAGTCCGCCAGAAATACAATAGGAAATTCCAATCCCTTGCTGCGATGGATGGTCATGATTCGTACCGCATTAGCAGCTACGCCGGAAGGAGCGACAGATTTGAATGTTTGATTATCTGCTGTAAGCCGTGATAGATAGTTTAAAAATGGGTACAATCCATTGTGAGAGGATGTATCTCTTTCGGCAGCCAAATTATAAAAGGCTTGCACATGGGCTTTCCGGAACGTGCCATTAGGAAGGCCTGATACATAGGTGAGATAATCCGTATCATCTAAGATGAGACGAAGTAAGGGAGCGATACCATCCTTGGCAGCTTGACTGCGCCAAATAGAATAATGGTGTATAAAATCTGCCAGGGCTTGGGCTTTTTCTTTTGATAATTGGGAAATGGATTTAGGAAGAATGGAAAATAGATGATTTTCTTTTTCCCTTTTTTTTAGTAAGTAAAGCATAGCTAAATCTTTTTCGTCTAAACCCACAAAGTAAGAACGAAGAACCGCGGTCAAAGCTAAGTCCTGTAAAGGATTATCTAATATTTTTAAAAGGGCCCATAAAATTTCGACTTCTACATTTCGGACGAAATCATCTTCTCTATCAGAGATGGCAGGGATGTGGTAGTCTTCAAGAACTTTTAGAAGAGCAGGTCCTTTGGTAGCGACAGAACGTAGTAGAATGACCATATCACCATAGGTAGCGTTTCTAAAGGTACCGTCTTTATTCATCACTTGCTTTTTTTCTTTTAGAATAGACTGTATCCTTCGGGCAATGAGACGTCCTTCCCACTGGATATTTTCTATTTCTTGCATGGCGCTATCTATAACAGATTCTTGTAGATCACTTTTGTCGATCAACTCTATAGAGACGGGTCCCCCGATATATTCTTTGGGATGATTTTCTTCCTGGCGACCAGCATATAAAGCTTCTGTATCTCCGTAAGACAATTCCAAATTCTTTTCTGTCATGATTTGCCTAAATAGGAAATTGATGGAGCCTAATAAAGTGGCATCGCTTCGAAAATTTTTATTTAAATCAATACGATGATTGACATTTTCGGAAGAGGCACTAAAGGTATTATATTTGTCTAAAAAAATGGTGGGATCTGCCTGGCGGAATCGATAAATACTTTGTTTGATATCTCCTACCATAAATCGGTTTTTTCCATTAGAAATGAGAGAGGTAATGAGTTCTTGTACACCATTGGTATCCTGGTATTCATCGATCATCACTTCTTTATACTTTTGTCGGATAGAAAGAGCCGCTTTGGATGGGAAATCCAATGCTTTTTCAGGAGTGAATTCAGGATTTTCCTTATCTAGAAGAATATCCAAGGCGTAATGTTCCAAATCATTAAAATCCATCAGGTATTCCTGATGCTTTCTTTGTTGGTAGGCTTTGGTAAAATCCAGTGCTAAAGAAGAAAGTACTTGCACCATGGGGGCCATGGCATGGGTTTCTGAGAGCCACTGCTTTTCTGAAATTTGCAAGAAAGGAACCAATTGCTTATTGTATGTATCTTTTGCTTCATCCCGAAGAGCTTTGATGGCAAGGGCATCATCAGAATTATTAAATTCCTTAGCTGTTATTTGGAAGGGCTTTACTTGAGCGGCTTTGGCGCCTTGGAGTTTAGCGTATTGAAAAGAGGGAAGATGGTACAATTCTTTCCATGTTTTCACTTGAGAAAAGGTGGAAAAGAAACTATATTCACTGCTTAGCTGCTCTCCATAGACCACTTGTGCCGCTTCATTGTGTTCCATGATGGCAAAAAGTTGCCGGTAGAGGTCAGCTGCTTTTTCTGCTGTGGCAGTGAGATGTTCTAAAATGGGACTTGTCCAGGGAAGATCATCCATGGTGATGGTCTCGGGAAACTGATAAGCGGAAGGAAGGGAGGATATCCATACTTCCGGAAAGGCCATGGAACAAGCAAAACGATGAATCTTTAAAATGATTTGCTTGAGAAGACTATCCTGGTAGCGACTGACAAAGAAATCGGCGGTATCTAGAAAATCAGGATCCCCTTTTTCATACCATGTTTCTAGTACATCTGATAAGACACTTTCTTTGAGCAAGTAGGCTTCATTCTCATCAGTGAGCATTTGTGTTTTAGGGTCTAAATGGAGCAGATAGAAATACTGACGAATCAAGGACTGGAAAAAAGAATCTAATGTGGAAATCTGGGCACTTCCCATAAGAGAGATCTGTTTCTCTAGATGATGCATTAAATCAACTTGATTACTTTTATCTGCCTGCTCCAATTCACGGGACAGGGACTGGGATATGCGGGCTTTCATTTCACTAGCAGCTGCTTTGGTAAAGGTAAGTACCAGGAGCTCATTGATATCCATAGGCTGATGGAGATCTGTCACAAGCTGAATGATACGTTCCGTCAGAACAGCAGTTTTGCCGCTTCCTGCTGCAGCGGATAAAAGAAGATTTTTATTTCGAGTTTGCAGGGCCTCTTCCTGCTGTTTCGTCCAACTCATAGGAACTCCTTTTTATATATAATGAACATGAATTATAAGAAATAGGGATAAGAGATATACTTATAGGTCAATTTCTACTATATACTCTTATATCTATTTTTATTTCTCATCCCCAATTCCTAATCCTCTTTTTTATCAAGCTGCTTTTTGATATCCCTATCACTTGGCATATGGATATATTCATAGGTTTCGCCAGATAGGCGTGGGTCAAAGCGGCAAATGGCATGGTAGGGGCAGTAGGAGCAAGGAGATTTTCCTTTGTACCTGGTGGGGTGGATAGGAATGTCCCCTTTCATCATATGGGAATAGATATGGATCAATTTCTGCTTGACCAAAGATAGTAAATTGTCAAATTCCTCTTTCGTCAGAATTCGGCTACTACTATAAAGTCCGCCATCTTTTTTGAGACGCACCGATAAGAAAGAGTTGTCTTCCCCTAAAGCGGTATCTAATTCTTTTAGCACATCAGGCTGGTTGATGAGATAGCCTGATGTCTGGTCTGTAGGAGATGGCTTTGGCACTCCTCCAGGAGGAACGGATGGCGTACTTTTTACATCACCGGAGAGGTAAATATACATCAAGGCAGCAGGAAGAAGATGGTATTCCTTGTAATTTTCTGAAATGGCAAGGAGGTAAGTGAGAAGCTGTAATTTGAGTCCACTTACAATTTCTTGCAGACTGGCATCGGTGTGACCTGTTTTGTAATCAAAAATAGCGATACTATGATTTTTAGCATCTAATCGGTCAATTTTACCATTCAAAGTAAAAGATTCATGATTGTCCCCTTCGAGGTGAAGGCGGAATTCTTTTTCTAAGGCTTTGGTATCAAATTGACTTTGCTGACTAAAACTTCGAAGAGAGGAAAGGGTTTGACGGAATGTTTTTTTTAGGCTCCTTTCCGTGTATCTGGAAGCACCATCCGCATGGAGCGCTCCATATTTTACTTTTGGAGCTAGATGGGAAGCAATGGTTTCTGATAAAGACTCGATATCCTCATCTGTAGCATCTCGCCAATTTTTAGCCTCCTTTTTTAAAGCGTTTCCGAATTGGTGAAGACCGGCATGGAGGTAATTGCCAAAATCTAGGGACTGCATTTCTCCTGTATCTCGTTCCTTAAGCTCCATACCATATTGGAGAAAATATTGATAAGGGCAAGCGCGGTAATTTTCAAGCCGTGTGACAGAACTAAAAAATCGTCCGCCAGGTTTGAATAATTGGGCAGCTATGTCCTTAGGTAATGGGGAAGCTTCATTGGTATAGTCCAAACTTAACAGTTTTCGTTCTAGGATCGGGCGATACTTTGGATGTTGTTTGGCCCAGGCAGCAAGACCATACCAGGGAGAATCGGGATTTGGAAGAGATTCACTCAAAATAGAAGGGAGAAGAGACAGTGATTGCTGAGGATTACAGAAAAAAGATCGATCCCAGTAAGAGGAAGAAGGAGGGAGGTTATCCATTTTGGAAGATACGTATCCCAAATGGAAAAGTTGACTCACTAGGAAAGAAGGAGATGTTTCATGACCTTCCTGATTGAGTTTAGGATAGGATAGATATAGAACGCAAGAAGCGCGGGTCAAAGCTAGATAGGCATAGAATGTTTCCTGATGGATCCTATCCATGAGCTGGCTATCAAAGAGAAGCTGGCTATTCTTATAAATCTGTTTCTTTTCTTCTTCTGTAAAAAAGCCGCCTTCTTCGATACGCTTGGGAAATTCACCTTCTAGCACGCCAGGAATAAAGACCGCTTTAGCTTCCATGGCATATCCTCTATCCATCCCCGTTACTGTCGCATGGTCAAGGGTAGGCGGAATGGTAGAATATGTCAAGGCTGATAGTCCATCTTCTAAAATGGATAAAAATGTGGAAGAATCTAATGCATCATTTCCAGTCACATGGACGATTTCATCTAACAGGGATATTATTTTTTTCCAAACCTGCAGGTGGGGACGAAGATTGGTGTGGAGCCACTCTTTTTCATCCAGTGCATATAGCGTGTCAGGAATTTTTTCTTGTACTAGAAAGTGATATAGAAGGGAACATTTTTCTTTTCCTGTATGGGCATGGTTCCAATCCTCTGTCAAAGGGTCCAAAAGAGCAATAAGCTTTTCTCTCCAGCTATTGGCCAGGCGAAGCTCCATCCTTTCTTTTTCTGATAAGGGCGGAGGTTCCTTGTCTAAATCAAAGAAAGTACGGAATGTCCAGGGCGCATGCCACTGCCAGGGACGAATTTTATGGGTGAGTACATAATTTTCTAGTTGGTCAATTTCTTCTTGGGAAAAATCAGGAAGCAGAAAAGTTTTTAGAAGCCGGAAAAGAGGTTCTACCTGCCAGCCGCTGTGTTTTCTTTTGCTTTCCCTTGTCAAAAACTGGACTAAGAAATCGATTAGCATCACCAATGGGTGATTGTTCATGCTATGCTTTTGGTCGATAAATCCAGGGATTTGATATTTCTGAAAGGCTCTTTCAAAAAGGTCATTGTATGCTTCTGGCGAGCGGATAAGGATAAGTATATCTCGATAGCGGAATCCTTTATCTCTTACTAAAGTCATCATGGTACGGCAGATAGCATCCACTTCTTCTTCTTTTCTAGGCGATACAGTGAGATGAATCCCCCTTTCTACTTGCGGGGAATTTTCTTTAGGTAAAGGAGATGGAAGCGGACGAGAAGCAAAGAAATACCGTGCCATGGAAGCTATGTATTCATCCTGAAAACGAGGTGTTGCTTGCAAAACAGTAGATGTAGAACGACGTTCTAGACGTTGTAAGCTTTCATATAAATGGTAGGGACGAGAGAAATTGATATTTTCCATGGCCTCTTCTGGACTATCCATTTGCAGAGTCATAGTGACTTCTTTGGCAGTATGAATGAGAGCGGATACAATGTGAATTTTTTGAGGAGCCATCCCATTAAATCCATCGATCCAAATACGAGAATTTCGGATTTTTTCTGATTTAGGAATTTCCCTTGCCAAAAGGTCAAAGAGGCTGCCTTCGTAGGAAAAATGTTCTTTGAGATAATTGTGATAGGCATTGTACAAAAGAGACACATCGGTCATTTTTTGACCTAGCGGTGTATTTCCTTCCAGAGTGGCTGCGGAGGAAAGATCATGTTCCTTGATGCAAAACATATCGAGCTGATGGAAAAAATGGGTGAGCTCTTCTGAAAAATGAGGCTGTGTAGCTGCTTTGGTGATCACTTTCAGTTGGTCTTTATGTTCTTCTAATAGGCGTCGGATGATGATTTGTTGGCCTAAAGGAGATAAGGCATCACTGACAGGAGAATGAAGCTCTTGGAAAACACGGTAAGCCAATCTAGAAAAACCGCACACTGTTACATCCATAAAACCTTCGCCAGGGAATGCTTTTGCCAGCTGGTATTCAGCAGTATAAGTACATTGGTCGGGGACCAATAAATAGGCTAGATGGCCGGGAGCGCTTTGGACATAGTCTCTGATTTCCTGGCAGCAGCGATTGGTCTTTCCTGTGCCAGATCGGCCGAAAATAAAATGTAAACTCATGGGATTTGACTCCTTTATATAAAAAGGTTTTCAGTAAATGATTCATGTAGAGTGATATGGCATTAAAAGGGATGTAATTTCCTTGTTTTATGGGATGGAGCCATAGACGTTTTTATTGTGTTCTATTTGGGCGGATCGCTTAAAGAAAAGTTCCTTAGCACCTATATTATTAGTTTATGTTTCCATTCCTTTGACGGCCAATTGATCCATATCGCTGGATAAAAGCTTCCATTCGGAATCAGCTGTTACAGCTATTAAGAGACGGTATTGATTTCCCTTTTTCCAAATATAACTTTTTACGTAAAAAGGAAGTGTCTGATCATCGGATTTTATCATGAGATGGGTAGAAAAGGTAAATCCTTGGCCATTAAAAATGGAAGCAGTGGTGGTATTTCTGATGGAGATAGAAAATATATCTTCTGGGCTGTTTATTTTATGATTGTGATTGTAGGAAATGGCATATTGCTTGAGCATGGTATTTCCTACAGGCTCTGCCGCACTTAATCGTTGATTGAGACTTTGAAGGGCCTTATCAGAGGATTTCTTTTCTTGAAATAGGTCATAGAATGGATCCGTGGTATGGTCTTTGGGGACTGGGTAAGACCAGTTATACACCAAAGCAGTCATGTCATGGCCATCCATTTCTTTTTGTAGCTGTCCGAAAGGTAAGCGGGTCATAAGTTCTTTTACGGGAGCCGGTAATTTTTCTGTTTCAGGAAGAGTATCAAGAGAGGGCTCATAAGGAACGAAAGTGGTTGCTTCTAAAGAAATTGGATCATGCAAAAAGGAAGAACCCTTTTGAAGAAAAGAAGCTCTCGTTTTCTTTGAGACACTAGGTATGCTACTAGGTGACATATGAGAAAAAGCAGGAGCCATCCAATAGACAGCCAATGCTAAGAGCAGAGCGACTAGAGTGTAAGCTGTGAATTTTTTCATGATACTGTCTCCATGGTTTTAGCCGTATAGGGATTACAATAAAGACCATCTTGATATTTTCCCTACCGAGAGTAGTATGTGATGTATTCTTCTTTTATTATAGCCTATGATACACTTTTCGTGCAGCCTATGAGAATTCTGTCCTGTCATCCATTGGATTGGTATGATATAATAGAAAAATTCTTCTATAAGAAAACCATTGACTAGTTAGTGTCTGGCTTTCTTCATATTTCAAGAACAAATAATACATAAGATATACCGGTGTTGCATTGATTATGAAAGGAGCATGGAATGAATCATCGAATATGGACCCGTGAGTTTATTGGTATGGGAATGACCAATTTTTTTTATTTTATGTCTCAATATATTCTTTTGGCGGCTATCCCGATCTATATTATGGATGATTTGCAGCTAGGAGAGTGGGAAGCTGGTATGGCGATGACCTGCTTTCAAGTCGGAACGGTGTGCTGCCGTCCCTTGGCAGGACGGATCATTGATGGAGTACATAAGCAAAAATTGCTTTTAGGTACGTCTATTTTTTTCTTCTTTACCATGGCAGGATTTTTACTGGCTACGACACTTGATGTAGTGTGGGGGCTTCGGCTTATCCATGGTATCATTTTTGCTTTAGGAACCACTGCTTCAGCGACCATGGCAGCTCTTGTTCTTCCAGCGAAAAGAAAAGGGGAAGGCATTGGTTATTTTGCGGTATGCGGTAACATGGCTATGGTAGTCGGTCCTTTGGTGGGACTTTTGATTGTAGATACTTTGGGCGCTAAAGTTCTTTTTGCTTTTTTAGCAGTCATGGCTCTTTTAGCCATTTTAGCAGGAAATGGGAAGTCTTTACCTAAGGAAGTGGTTCTTGCAAGTACTAGAAAAACGAGCGGAATTCATGTGAGTGATTTTTTTGAAAAGAGAGCCCTTCCGGCGGTTATTTTAGGTGGCTTGGTTTTCTTTGCCTATGGCGGTGTATTGACTTTTATTCCTATGTACACCAGAACGCTTGGGATTGGAGGTTCTACAAGTCTATTTTTCCTGGTCTTTGCCCTTGTCATCGTTTTGACTCGTCCTTTTATTGGGTATCTTTTTGACCATCATGGGTCAGACTATACTGTATATCCTGGATTCATTTGTTTTTCTCTGGGATTTGTGGTATTTAGTATGGTTTCTGGCGTAATTTCTTTATTGGTAGCAGCCGCAATCCTAGGTCTTGGATTTGGGGCACTGGCACCGGCTTTTCAAACCATCGCTGTGCAAAGTGCGCCAATGGATAGAGCCGGGGTGGCTACCTCTACTTATTTTTGGTCTCTAGATATTAGCGTAGGATTGGCTGCAGCTTTACTGGGGTTGGTGGCAGAATCTTTTGGTTATTCCTTCATGTATGGTACAGTGTGTCTTGTCTCTTCTCTAGCAGGACTTTTATACTATTTTTGTTGGCGGCACAAGGTGGTTTCTTTTAAATAGACTTATATAAAGGAGTTTAGAAGCAGATTTTACTATTTATTATTGAAAATAAGCTATTATATTATGTATCCGATCGTAACATGAGATATATTTTCTACTTTATAACAAAAAATTAAATTATTAGATTGTTCTCAAAAGGCCTGTTTCTTATTTAGAAATAGGCCTTTTGACAGTCTGTTACGCAATATATTATAATACAATAATAAATAAAGAATAAATAAATTGATTTCATTATATATTAATTTATTTATTTGCATGAGAGAAGCTTTTTATGCTTCATGTTTGTATCTAAATGAGCGAAGGAGGAGATCTGCGGTGAATCTTACACAGATGCTCTCTTATTTTAGTAGGTCTATTTTATGTTTAGGCATCTTATTGACTTTGTTACTTGATGTATTTGTATATGTAGAGCTTGAACATTCGGGACAGAAACAAATGGAAGAAATGGGAGATGCTCATTTAGCATGGATATCTCAGTCAGTAGAACGGTATGTCAATATTTCTAATGGCATGGTATCTTATGTGATGCGTAACTATGATAAACCTATAGAAATGGAGAAGTTGGCAGGACAATATTTTCCTTTAAGCCCAGAACTTCGTAGCATCCAGCTAGCACCAGGCGGTATAGTGACAAAGATTTATCCTTGGGAAAAAGATAGATTGGATGTGTATTCCATTGTGCCAGATAAGAAAATGTGGGAAGAAGATATGTCGCTTAGAAGGAAAAGAACTTCCTTTGCTGCCATCGTGGATAGGGATAATGGCGAAAAAGATATGATAT
>DJPC01000096.1 GCA_002439665.1 Dialister sp. UBA6422 | reverse complement strand
AGTCACTAGTCACCAGTCTACCAGTCACCAACACTTCTCACTATAGAATTAGGAGTCAGTATGAATGTTAAACATATTTTAGCGCAAGTCAAGGATGGTTCGCTTTCTTTGGAAGAGGCGGAGCAGCTCATTGCGGAGAATCCGGCGGGGCGGTCTTATGAGGAAATGGGATTTGCCAAGTTGGATACGGATCGTAAAAAGCGTTCTGGCTTTGCGGAAGTGGTATATTGTCAGGGAAAATCTGATGCATTTATCGGTGAGATCTTTAAAAAGCTATACGAAGTGGATGGAGAAGTATTCGGCACCAGGGCATCTCCTCATCAGTATGAGGTAGTGAAACAGTATTTATCTCATATTTCCTATGATCCTATTTCGCATATTTTAAAGTTGGAAAAGAAGGAAAAGGAACATATAGGCTGCGTAGCTGTTTGCACTGGTGGTACGGCAGATATTTCCGTAGCGGAAGAGGCGGCACAAACAGCAGAATACTTTGGCACCCATGTAGAAAGAGTATATGATGTGGGAGTTAGCGGGATTCATCGTATCCTGTCTAAAGAAGCTATTGTAAGGAAGGCCAATTGTGTTATCGCAGTGGCTGGTATGGAAGGGGCATTGGCTTCTGTCATTGGCGGTTTGGTTAAAAATCCTGTCATTGCTGTACCAACTTCCGTGGGATATGGCGCAAGTTTTCATGGACTGTCTGCTCTTTTGACAATGATTAACTCTTGTGCCAATGGCATTGTAACGGTTAATATTGATAATGGATTTGGAGCAGGCTATGTGGCTACCCAGATCAATCGCTTAGCGGAAAGGGGTAAAATTTAAATGGGAAAAAGTATTTATCTAGAAACTTCCTCTGGTATTAGCGGAGATATGTTTGTAGCAGCCATGCTTGATTTAGGAGCTGATGTAAACGTTTTGGCACGTGCATTGGACTCCATTCCTGCTAGTGGTTTTAAGGTGGAAGTGTCTAGAGTACAGAAAGCAGGAATTGATTGCTGCGATTTCAATGTCATTCTTGATGCAGAACATGAAAACCATGATCATGATATGGCTTATTTGTATGGATCGGCACCAGTGGCACAAGGAACTGTAGAGGAACCTCACAGCCATGAAGACAAAGAGGGCCATCATCACCATTGTCACTGCCATGAAGATGGTGTAGAAGGGAACCATCATTACCATTGTCATGAGAAAGAGCAAGAAGGTCACCATCACTGCCATGGGCATCATGAAGGAGAAGAACAGCACCATTGCCATTGTCATGAAGAGGGACATCACCATCATCATGAACATCGTCATTTGGCAGATGTGAAAGCCATTATTGATTCCACAGATATGACTGATTCTGCTAAGGCACTGGCCAATCAAATTTTCCTCATTGTGGCAGAAGCAGAATCTAAAGCCCATCATTTGCCTTTAGAAGAAGTCCATTTCCATGAAGTGGGCGCTATTGATTCTATTGTGGATATTATTGCTGCAGCTGTTTGTTTTGATAACTTAGGCATTTCGGAAGTGATTGTGCCGAAACTCACAGAAGGAACAGGTACTGTCCGCTGCCAACATGGGGTCCTTCCTGTACCTGTGCCGGCTACTATGAATATCATCGAGGCCTATGATATGCCACTTGAAATTATGAATGTTAAAGGGGAGTATGTGACACCGACTGGTGCGGCTATTGCTGCAGCACTTTGTACCACTCATACTTTGCCGACCTCTTTCCGCATTTTAGGAACTGGATTAGGGGCTGGTAAAAGAGAATATACAGAACGGACAAATATTCTTCGTGCCTTTATGATTGAATCAGAAGTAGCAGAGGATAAAGATGAAGTGGTGAAAATTGAAACCGATATCGATGATTGCAGCGGAGAAATTTTAGGGTACACCATGGAAAAATTGCTTCAAGCGGGGGCACTGGATGTACATTATACACCGGTATATATGAAGAAAAATCGTCCAGCTTGGGAACTGACTGTGATTTGTAAGAAGGATCAGATGGATCTATTGGAAGATATTATTTTCCATGAAACGACCACTATAGGTATTCGTGAATTTCCTAGCGTCATGCGGTCTGTACTTCAACGCCAGCAAGTGACAATAGATACTCCATATGGACCGGCTGAAGTGAAACAGATTTCTTTGAAGGATGGAGTGCGTTTGTATCCGGAATATGAATCTGTCAAACACCTGGCAGAGCAGAATCAGGTGCCGCTGGCAGATATGTATGATGTAGTGAAAGATTGTATAGCCAAATCGTTTCGCGAAGAATAGAAGCTATAAAAAACGTATATGGCTCTTAGCAAAACGTTTTTGAATAGAAGGCTTGGCTACGATATTGCAACTTTATCATAAAGAAAGGGGCGCTAGAGTTAGGCGCCTCTTTTTGATATATATTATGAAAATGAGGTTTCCTTATGGAATTGGTTGTACTGGCAGCATTCTGCCTTTTATTGCTGGGAAGCATTGCTTTCCATCTGTCTTTAATAGGTGCTTTGTTAGCTGGGTTAGTATTGTTCCTATTATATGGCCGTATGACAGGAGCCTCTTTAAAGAAACTGTGTTTTATGGTGTGGGAAGGCATATGGGCCGCTAAAAATATTGTAGTTACTTTATTTTTGATTGGCATATTGACGTCTTTCTGGCGGGCAGGTGGTACGATTCCTTCTTTAGTGACCTATGCAGCTACATGGATTAGGCCGGAGGGGATGTTGCTTCTGACATTTCTTCTAAATAGCGGGGTATCTTTTTTAGTGGGAAGTTCATTTGCGACTGCGGCTACTATGGGTGTTATTACCGTGACACTGGCAACTGGTATGGGGATTTCCCCTTGGATGGCCGGTGGAGCGATGCTAAGTGGAGTTTATTTTGGGGATCGTGCATCGCCTGTATCCACTAGTGCACTTTTGGTAAGCGAACTGACGCAGACTGATTTGTATGATAATGTTCGAAGGATGTTTCATACCAGTGTCGTACCGTTATTGTTGTCATGCCTTTTTTATGGAATTCTTGGTTGGTATGAGAGCCAAAGCCATGTAACATTATGGCAAACATCTTTTGATTTGGCAGATTATTTTGTTATCAGCTGGCCCATGCTTCTTCCTGCTGTCATCATTTTAGTGATGGGGTTCTTTCATATTTCTGTCAAGAAAACTATGATCGTCAGTATACTTTGCAGTGCCTTTTGTGCGGTATATTTTCAGCATGTACCTTTTAGACAACTTTTTTATATAGGAATATGGGGATTTCATACACATCAGTCATCTTTGGAAATACTTATGGGAGGCGGTGGTCTCATTTCTATGGGACAAGTGGTATCTATCATATGTATTTCCTCCTCATATGCAGGTATTTTTCATGGCACAGGCATGCTGCATAGATTGGAAATGGGCATTCTAAAACTAAGCCAGAAGATAGGTGCTTTTGGGGCATTACTTGTGACATCTCTTTTGAATTCTGCCATTGCATGCAATCAGACACTGGCTATTATGATGAGTTATCAGCTTTGTCAAAAACTATTTAGTAAGAAACAGGATTTTGCCATTGGACTAGAAAATTCCGTGGTGGTTTTGGCGCCGCTTATTCCTTGGTCCATTGCAGGTGGAGTTCCGTTAGACGTGGTGGGTGCTCCGATTTCTTCTTTTCCGTGGGCCATTTATCTTTGGCTCTTACCTCTGTGGCGATGGATTAGAAGTGGGTCATGAGAAATATGGGGATCAATCTATTCTCAAACATACTCATGCGTAGAATATCCTTGCTGTTTTATACTATCTTAAAATAATATAATAGATTAGTGAATTTATGCTAAAATGATATAAATTAAGAAAAAGTTTGACAGGGAAGGAATCTCTGTGTATGATTAATCCAACTCAATACACATGCGATGAGCAAGAAAAAGTCTTATGATGGACATTTCAGAGAGCTGGTGGATGGTGGAAACCAGTATGGCACGTAAAACGAAACTCTCTTGTGAGCACCGGATTGAATGAAGAGTTTCTTCAGGTAGAGAAGGCGGAAGTCCCCGTTATGGATAACACCATGAAAGTATAATGCAGGGTGGTACCGCGAAGATGAATCGCCCCTGTCCGATGGATTCGGGCAGGGGCTTTTATAATTCTTAGCTATTTGTTGATGTTGGTTAGTGCTTGCGTAAAATAACTAACATCTAACAACAAACAGAGAAAGAATCATCGAATAGACTGGTATTTCTACCTATGATACAGACTGGACCGAGAACCAATGCAAGGTGGTACAGCGCGATAGCGCCCTTGCCCGCAGGAGCGGGTGAGGGCGTTTTTTCTTTCATGGAAAGTAATAAAACAGGGTGGTACCGCGATAGTCGCCCCTGATGCTGTATTTCATTTTTAGAAATGATATTCAGCATCAGGGCTTTTTTCATTGGAAATAGGAAAATTATAATTTGGGTTAGTTATCATAAATGGGACATTGTTATGACATATGGGAGGATAAACAAATGATGAACATGAAAAAGATGATGAAGGTAATTGGCGTATGCTCTATGACAGCTATGATGATGGCAGGTATGACTGGATGTGGCGGCCAAGGAAGTCAATCTGCTGTATCCTCTGGTGCGAAGAATGCAGCTAAGATCGGATTTACGGCAGCACTCACCGGTGGAGCAGCTGCTTATGGAAAATCTGAAGAAGAAGGGGTACGTCTGGCAGTAAATGAAATCAATCAGAAAGGGGATTTCCCTATTGATCTTTTAGTAGAAGATACGAAAGCTATTCCGGCAGATTCTATGAATGCTACCAAAAAACTGATTCAAGAAAAGGTTGCTATTATTATTGGACCTATGACTTCTAACGAAGCGAAAGCGGCTGGTCCTATCATTCAGAATGCAAAGGTACCATCTCTCGAAATTTCTGTGACAGCAGAAAATATCACTGATATTGGGGACTGTATTTTTAGAAATTCTGTGCCGGAATCGAAAAATATTCCACAGACGGTGAAGAAAACTCATAAACTGTTAGGCTATAAAACAGCGGCAGTTCTCTATGCCCATGATAATGAGCAGCATGTGACAGCGCAGAAATATTTCCAAAAAACATTAGAAGAAGAAGGCGTACAAGTTGTGGATGTGGAAACATTTGGCAGCAAAGATAGCGAATATTCTGCACAGCTGACCAATATACAGCATAAAAATCCGGATGTGATTGTTGTGTGCAGTTACTATCAGGAAGGTTCTCGCATTTTGAAGAAGATGAGAGAAATGGGAATGAACCAGCCCGTCTTGGGGGATAATGGTTTCGTATCACCAGAACTGGGAAACATGGCAGGCGCCGCTGCTGATGATGTATATGTATCTTCTATGTGGTCTGCGGATAAAAAGGATGCGAAAGTCCAAGCTTTTGTGGAAAATTATACCAAAGCTTATGGTCGTGCTCCTGACCAGTTTGCTGCCAGTGCCTATGATGGAGTCTATATGGCAGTGGATGCTATGAAACGAGCTGGTACGACTACGGATCACCAGAAAATCCGTGATGCATTAGCGCAAATGAAAGACTTCCAAGGCGTTTGTGGGACATTTTCTTTTGATGAAAAACGAGACCCTGTGGTGGACCTGATTCTGATGAAAATGCAGAATGGAAAGTTTAGTGTGGTGGAATAATTGGAAAATATGTGACGTTCCATGGTACTTGGAAGGCACACCATGCATCGGTCTATCGATATGGGAAGTCAATCATAGAAATCTTGTTTCTTCCAAAACTCCTATATGTCCTACGCGGTTTCTATTATTTATATACAAAAGGCCCTATTAATGAATGGGGCCTTTTGTAGTGCCTGGTTTAGTCGGACAGTATGAAAATGATACAGATTTTAAAAAATATTCTATTTCTTTTTATGGCGGAACAGAAGATGATAAAAGGATTTTATCTGTTACTGCCTTGTATTCATTGGTATGAATAGACAGAAATGACTTGACGTTTACTTGTGGAAAGCTTTACAGTACAATATAGAAATTAGAAGATAAATAAATACATCTTATTTACTGCGTATTATATTTCTTATAGAAAGGAATCGCATGATGAATATTAAAGAGGAAACTCGCAAAATGAAATTGGTGGCACCTTTGATGGCCACTGCTTCTATTGAGCAAAGAAATTTGGCTTTGCAATTGATTTCTGATTCATTGATTGACCACAAAGATGAAATTTTTGCAGCCAACCAAAAAGATTTGGCATTGGCAGAGACCAATCATGTGGCAGCACCGGTAAAAAAAAGACTTACTTTTAATGAAGGAAAATTGTCTGATGTTACAGCAGAATTGAAGCAGCTCATATCCTTGGATGATCCTATTTCACAAGTGACTTTGGCAAGAGAACTAGACGAAGGTTTACAACTATTTCGAGTAACCTGCCCGATCGGGGTGATTGGGGTAATTTTCGAAGCTCGTCCAGATGCATTGGTACAGATTTCTTCCCTTTGCCTGAAAAGTGGGAATTGTGCCATTTTAAAGGGCGGCAAAGAAACAACCTATACCAATCGAATTCTGTTTCAGCTGATCCATCAGGCGGCAATACAGGCTGGACTCCCTGTTAATTGTTTGCTTCAGGCAGAACAGCATAATGAAATTGATGAACTTTTAGAATGTCATGAATCTGTGGATTTGCTCATTCCTAGAGGCTCCAATCAGTTTGTACAGTACATTATGTCCCATACCAGTATACCGGTACTAGGACATGCTGATGGTGTATGCCATATTTATGTGGATCAGCATTTTGATGAAGCTACTGCACTACGTGTTATTGTGGATGCCAAAACACAATATCCAGCGGCCTGCAATGCAGTGGAAACCATATTGATACATCGTGCTATTGGCAAAGAGTTTTTACCTTCTTTGGCACAGGCATTAACCAAAGCGGGGGTTACTATGCGTGGTACAGAGGAAGTGAATGAAATCATTCCAGTAGATGTGATCCCTGGTGACGAAAGTTTCCATAAAGAATATTTAAATGATACATTGGCTATTAAGTTGGTGGGAGATGAAAAGGAAGCCATTGAGCATATCAATCGTTATGGTTCTCACCATACAGATTGCATTATCACAACCGATAATCAAGCTGCCAAACAATTTATGCTATTGGTTGATTCAGCAGGCGTTTATCAAAATGCATCTACTCGTTTTGCAGATGGATTCCGTTATGGTTTCGGAGCGGAAGTAGGTATTTCCACTTCTAAAATTCATGCTCGTGGTCCCGTAGGATTGGAAGGTTTGATTTCTTATAAATACAAACTCTTTGGTCACGGACAAATTGTAGGTGATTATGCCAGTGGCAAGAAACAATTTCATTTTAAGGAAATTGATAAAAAAGCAGTGAGAAATTAAAGGGAATAGAAGAGATGTGCCCTCTATAAAGCGTCATAAAATATAAAAAATCCGGACGGAAGATTTCTATTCCATCCGGATTTTTTATATTTTATTTGAAAGGTTTTTTATTTGTATGATCTACCTCATTCTGCTTTTTACGACTCTTTAGAGTGTAGTATTTTGAATGAAATCAATGTATATTTTATATTCTTTTGCCATTTCGTAATCATGGAGAGGGAAACATTCACTGGCCCAACGAATGAGAAGCCACATGCATCCGAAAAATACCACAAATTGTAGTAAACGGTGAATGACAGAATATGATTTTCTTCTTTTAGGAAGCCATTTTAGGTTCAAGCAATAGGCACTTTGGTAGATCCATTTGGCATATAACCAAGTAAATACTACTAAGCCTATGTGCCACAGAATAAGAATGGGCCATGAAATATGGGTGAGTACAATGTCTTTTATCCATAGGGTTGTGTTGGTTAGGACAAAAAACATTTCTTTTGATGTCATCATAATACCCATAAATATATAATGGGTTAAGAATATGAAGGCATTAAAGGAAAAGAAACAGACCACCACAAGACAAATGAGCGTTGCTAGTTTTCTTCCTACATACACCCTGCAAATCACATTCATGATGAAAAAAATTAAAAGTTCGATGGAAATCGCTGTGAGGAAATAAGGGGATAGATGATTGAAGGTGGGTTCTAAGAGTCCGTTTCTAGCATGGGTTAAAACATAGGGAAAAATAAAAACCCACGAGAAAAAAGGAATGTATCCAATACGCCAAAAAGGGTGAAGTAAATTTTTGTGAGTCATTAATTGGGTCAAAAAAAGAAGAAGCCCACATTCGCACATGCTTCGTAAGCAGCGATACCACTCTGTTAATCCAGTAATACCTAAATATGCATAATATAGGAGAATGAAAAATACCAAAGAAAAGGCATAGAAAAAATAGGAGCTAATTTCTTTTGGGGATACTTCTTTCCACCAAAGTGAAAGTTTTTCTTTTTCCTGTGCCCAAAATATCATCGGTTTCATCTCCTGTCATTGATAAGAATTACTCTATAAGTATAGAGGGAAGATACTATTTCAGCAAGAGGAGAACATGGAAATATAAATTCTGACTTGAAAACCAGATGGAAGTTTTGCTTTATGTATAGACACTTTGGATAGTACTTAGAATATACAAAAGAGATGCATTCTACTTGTTTTTTCGGGTTCCATAGCAAATAAGAATTTCTATCAATATGCCTTGATTCAAGGCTAAAAACTGTAGTATAATTAAATAATTGTAATATAAGTGAAAAGATGAAAGGTGCTTTATTTTGAATAGAAAACAATATACCATTAAGAAGCCAGTAACTTATAAGGGAAATGGACTTCATTCAGGCATGCCAGTGACTATGACGATGCATCCGGCACCAGCTGGGACAGGAATTGTTTTTCGTCGTAGTGATTTAGAAGGGCATCCAGAAGTACCTGCTAAGAGTCAGTATATTACCAATACTCTCCGAGCTACAACATTAGAAAGGGGAGCTGCTAAGGTTTTTACTGTAGAACATGTGCTTTCTGCTCTCTTTGCTATGCAGATTGATAACTGCCTGATTGAAATGAATTCTCCGGAACCTCCTGTAGGCGATGGATCTGCTAAAACATTTGTGGATATGATACATGAAGCAGGCATTGAAGAACAGGAGGCTACGATTCCTGTATTAACCCTTGATCATAGTGTAGCTGTTTATGAAGGGGATAAGAAATTTGTTGCAGCGCTTCCTTATGATGGCTTGCGGATTACGTTTACTTCTATCAATCCCCATCCTATGCTTGGCACACAAATGTTAGATGTAGTTGTCAATCACGATAATTACATTAATGAAATCGCTTCTGCTAGAACCATTGGGTTTACTTGGGAACTAGAGGCTATGAGAAAGATGGGGCTTGGCAAAGGTGGTACTTTGGAAAATGCAGTGGTGTATTCTGAAACAGAATGCCTATCTAAGCTTCGTTTCCAAGATGAACTGGTGCGTCATAAGATCCTTGATATTTTAGGGGATATTTCCTTAGTTGGCCCACTTCACGCCCATATTATTGCTGTACTTGGCAGCCATAAACTGAATGCAGAACTTTCTGAAAAACTGCAGGCATTGAAAAAATAATCTCGTCATATATTGTTGGTTGTTAGCTATCGGAAAATTGAATTTCCCGATAGCTAACAGCTAACAAACATATGGGTTGGCTTTTTTATTTGTATATTCGAGAATGAAGGAGAATATGTCATGGAACTCAATGTTGAAGAAATTATGGAAATTCTGCCCCACAGATATCCAATGCTTTTGGTAGATAAGATCACCGAATTGGTACCTATGGATTATGCAGTAGGTGTAAAATGCGTCACGATGAATGAACCATTTTTCCAAGGGCATTTTCCAGGACATCCAGTCATGCCAGGGGCACTTATTTGTGAAGCTATGGCACAAGTCGGCGGCGTAGCACTGCAGTATCCAGAAGAAAATAGAGGACTCATTCCTATGTTTACAGGAATGGATCATGTTCGTTTCCGTTCTCCAGTTCTTCCTGGCGATCAATTGGTGACCAAAGCAGTGATTAAGAAAATCATTGGTCGCATGGGTAAAGTCCATTGCGAATGTCACGTAGGGGATGTACATAAGGCAGAAGCTGATTTCTTATTCTATCTGCTGGATCCCAATGAAACACCGGAAACAAAAGCAGAAAAGAAAAAATAAATTTCTCTTGTAAACGGCTTGATAGAATTTCTTGGAAAAATTAAATAAAATAAATTGGCTAAGAAATGTCAAAAACGATAGAAATACAGAGAAAATTAACGAATAGTATAGGAATTTCTGCATTTTTGAAGTTTTAAAAACGATAAAAAAGACGGACTATACATAAAGGCATAATCAATTGACTTCTCACAAAGAGAGAGTCTTTACAAAGGGGATACATCATGGAATTAAAAGTTATCAAATCAATGGAACCATCTATTCATCCGACGGCTATCATTGATCCTACTGCTATTATTCATCAAAATGTAACTGTTGGCGCCTATGCATATGTGGGACCTAATTGTGAAATTGGGGAAGGAAGCGTCATTGGACCACATGCTGTCATTGCTAAAAACGTACGCATGGGAAAAGCCAATCATATCTATCCACAGGCTGTTATTGGAGAAGACCCGCAGGATTTGAAATTTGAAGATGAATATAGCACAGTAGTTATTGGGGACCATAATTTAATTCGTGAATATGTTACCATTCATAGAGCTACTGGTGAAAATTGCGAAACTCGTATTGGATCTTATAATATGCTACAGGCGTATACTCATGTAGCACATAACTGCAACTTTGGTGATCACATCGTTATGTCCTCTTTCTCTGGCGTAGCGGGGCATGTCACTGTAGAGGATCATGCTGTCATTGGTGGTATGAGCGGTATTCATCAGTTTGTTAAAATTGGTGCTTGTGCTATGGTAGGCGGTATGTCTAAAATTGTACAAGATGTGTGTCCATTTGTGATTGTAGACGGCAATCCAGCTCGTGTAGTAGGACTGAATAGTGTAGGTCTTTCTAGAAATAACATCACTCCAGAAGTGAAGAGTCACTTGAAGAAGGCATATCGCCTTATTTTCCGTTCTGGACTGAAACTCAATGATGCCATTTCTGAAATGGAACAGGAACTTCCATCCACTCCAGAAATTGAACATTTATTACGTTTTCTTAGAAACTGTGATCGTGGTCTCTGCCGTACTAGAGATAGATAATTTACGCTTATATAAAAACCGCAGCGCTCCCCTTCGCTGCGGTTTTTTGTATGGCTTTATTTGATTCGGTGGGATATTATACTTTTCCAATAGCTACTGAAAATATACCTTCTTTAGCGGGAGTAAGGTCATTTTGCTGATATAAAGCATAAATGACTCGATTTTTTCCTACATAAAAATTAGTTGGTAATTCTGTGACGGTGTGATTGGGTAATAGAGAAATATTCTTTTTAGTAGCTACCTGTTCGATGCACTTATTTACATCATTTACCGTTAACTTAGGCAGGAGATTTGGCAAATCTACTAGATCTCCTGCCGCATTAAATGTCAGACCTTTGACAAAGGTAGTTCCATGAGCTTCTCCTGCCGTCAATGTCTGCTCGATTAGTACCAAGCTTGTGAGACCTTGGGTGTTGGTAATAAAATTTCCGACCAATCCTTCATGCCAGCTCATCCAGCCCAGCGTTTTTCGTTGGGCGTTTTTTTCGCTTAATTGATTGAGAAATTTGTTTTTTTCTCTTCCAATGGCAGCATTGACTTTTCCAGCATAGATTTCATTGTTCCAATGGGCAATAAGCCATGGACTCTGTAATACGGCAGTGTCCTGTTGAAAATCATCTGTTCGGAATGCCCCTGATTTTTCATTGGCAGTCGTGCCTAGTCCAGGCCATAAAGATGCCTCAGCAGAATAAGTTGTGAAGGTTAATAATCCGGCTAGAATGATGGCTCTACTTATGCGGGCAATATTCATATATTATCTCCTTACGTACTATTGAGAAAAAGGACTGTGACTAGCTATAGAAAAGCTATTGTACTTCTTCCATTATACAATCTTTTTTATTGATGTATCTCTTTTTTGCAATCAATTTCCATTTATGCATGATATATCTCTATTAGATTCTAACAGAAAAATTAGAGATAATAAAAGAAATATATTTGTTTTTCTATTTAGGGAAAAACGTTGGCAGCTAGCTGCAGAATAGGAGGCAACTATGGCACCAGAAGAAAAGCAATTTCATTGGGGAAAGAAGCGGAAGGGATTCATGATTTTGGAATTGATCATAGTGGTAGCAATTATTGGTATTTTGGCAGCTATAGCTGTGCCGAATCTAACAGGAATGACAGATGAAGCGAAAATATCTCGTATCAAATCAGATCTTACCACAGTGGGAACAGCCGTGGAACTCTATTATGTTAAAAATGGTAGCTATCCTACTACTATCGCATCCTTAGTGAATACTGGAGATGGGCAAAAAGGATATTTAAAAAGTATGCCTGAACCACCGGATAATAATGTGACATATACGATCAAAAGTAATGGAGAAGTGACTGCTACTTTTAAAAATGTAACCTATTCTTCTTTTGGGACTTCAACTAAAACAGGAGATACATAATCCTACCAAGAAACTGGTATTAAAGTATGAATAAAAAGCGCAAGGGTTTTATTATGTTTTGGGCTATAGCAGCAATGGCTATAGCGTCTATGTTAGGAGCCGCTGTCTGCTTAGCCCTATCTCATGTATTGGAGAGGGAACTGGATATGGAAATCCATTTGGATGAAACATGGGTTGCCCAAGATGCTATGGAGAGAGAAAAATACAATACTCGTTTTCATGGAGGGGAAATGTCTATGCCTTCTACAGTTGAAAGAAATGGCAGAAATTATGAGATTCATTGGCAAAGGGAGATTACAGATATAGAAGGGGTATCTTTGATACAAATCACTTGTAAAGTGAGTCATCCTAGTGGCCGAACTGTATCTATGGTACAACTTTTGGAGAATTCATGAAAAAACGAAAGGGATTATTTCTGCTAGATGCATTGCTAGGACTTTTGATTCTTTCCTCTTTGGCAGCAGCCTTATATCCTTTACTGGGACAGGCGGCTTACTTGATCGATCGGAGTGCGAAACGTGGAAGGATTATTGGTGAAGGACTGTATGCTATGGATTTTATGACTGAACATATGAGGAATCATTTAAAACCAGTGGCGGTGTCTTCCTGGAAGGGAGACCAATATACCTATTATGACTACAATGAGAAACAAGTCGCCTCTCCCTATACGTTGTATGTGGATAAGGAAAAGCTATATTTAGAACTATATAATGGACTGGTACAACCTATCACGGGAGAAAGTGGTGGAAAAGTCGAAGCATTTGCTTTTCAAAGAGTACCAGAAACAGCGATATTTACCAGAGAAAATGATGGATGTATTCATATAGGATTCCAAATATTTCATCAGATGAGCGGTGAGAAATGGGAAGCCTATACATCTATTATTCCCTATGCAGATTATTATAAAAAAGGAACTTCCTATGACTAAAAGGTCGGGGACGGTATCATTGGTACTTCTGATTATACTATCTGCTGTATTGACCCTTGCAGCAGGCACTTTACTATATCTTTCTCGCAGTGATGGAGCTATTTATAGTTATGAACAGGGACTTCTTTCTGTCTACGGGGCAGAAAGCGGAGCCAATTGGGCATTGGCCTATTTGAAGCAGGGACATACAGGCAATCGAACACAAACATTTTCTGTGGGAGATAGACAGGTAAAGGTCATGATCCGAAATCAGGAGAATACAGGAACCATTCAGTCCTCTGCAGGGGATACTTATGGGAATCATGTGCGGTATTTGAAACTTACCTATACAGTCAAAAAGACAGATAGCCATGGGAAGCCTGTCATTGTGGTGGAGGATATTAGTAGTGAAAAGTTTTAGGCCATGGAAAGTATGGGGAAACTCTATTCAGGAATTCATGGGCTCATTTGGGAAACCTGCGGATAGAGTACTGTATCTTCTTCCCTTTGCAGATAAACTTTGGGCAGCCAATGTTTCAAAACAAAAATTTTTACAATATGGAAATGCAATGCTGATAGATTCTAATGATTCATCGGCTATTGCAGCTGCTATGAAGTCTTTAGTGGACCAGGGATTTTCACAGAGAAAAATAACACTGCTAGTGAATAGCAGTTCTTGCCAGATGGAACATAAAAGATATCCTCCTATGACAGAAGAAGAATTAGAAGAGTCTATGTATTGGGAAGAGGATCGTATTTTTCGTACCAGTGAAGCAGTGGTTTTAGGATATAGAGTGTTGGCACATGACGAAGGAGGATACGATCTTCTTTTGTTTGCTTGGCCTAGGCGTGAATTGGATATTTGGGTAGAAGCAGCTAAAATAGCAGGGAAAAAATTAATAGCTATCAAGCCGGTGATGGACGTTTTATTACAAGAGACACCGTACTTTATTTTGCTGGGAGGTCATAAAGATGGAACTTTGTTATATTGTGATGGCATGATTCGCCGATATCGCAAAGTGACTATGGATGAAGAAGCTATAGGAGCTACTTTTATAAAAACTGTGATAGAGCAACATCATACTAAAGAGGTGTCCTTCTTTTTGTGCCCCAGGAAAGATGGTACAGAAGAAGAAATGAATAGGTGGTATGCGTGGTTACAGCGAGAAATCCAAATAGCAAAAGATAATGATTCTTTCCCGCTGGATATTTCACCCATTGATTCATGGAGTGATGAGTTTTCCACATGGTCCATGGTACAGCCTATATTTTTGCATGGAAATTCTGGCCAAGCTCAATTTGCCCTTTCTCATTCTTTACCACAACCTTTTTTCTCCAAAGAGAATCGAATGCTGAGAGTCGCCCAAGGAGCAGCTTTGGCAGGTACTTTATTCTTTCTCTATACCATGGGTCATGCTATTTCTTTAGGAATAGAAGAGAAAGAAATGGAAAGTGCATTGAGAAAGTTGTCACCTGTGAGAGAACAGATGAAAGAACAGCAACTTTTGGAGCAACAAGAATTTCAAAAATTAGAATTTTTAAAGAAATTAGAGACAGAAGATCCTCATTGGGAACAAAAGCTGGTTCTTCTAGCAGATGCTATGCCTGAAGGGGTCGTATTATCAGAAATAAAAGGAGAAGGAAGGGATATACAAATTATAGGAACCGCTTCTTCTCCCATGGGAATCTCTTCAATAGAAAAACAAATTCGTGCCATTTGGGGTGGGAACGTACGGATGGCTAAAAGGAAGTATAATCAGCGTACTGGATTGTTAGAATTTTCCTTAGCATGGAAACCAAGTGATGAAAAAGCAAAAAAATAATATAAAAAGTCAAAAAATATTTAGCACTCTATTGACATGAGTGCTAAAGGTGCTATACTATAGTTGTCAGGAGGAAAGGAACCGAAAGGAAGGTTCCTGAGACTGATAAAAAGAAAACACACAAAGGAAAGAGGTCTTATGTATGCGTAGCTTGATTCCATTTGATGGCTTATTTGGTGATACTGTTTTGGATCATTTCTTTGATGATGATATGCCAACGGTGTATAAAGATTATGTGGCTGTACCGAAAGTAGATATTGAAGATCTGAAAGATCATTATGAAATTACTTGCGATATGCCAGGATTCACAAAAGATCAGATTCATATTTCCTATGAAAATGGTGTTCTTTCCCTGTCTGCAAAGAAAGAGGACAAGAAAGAAACAAAAGATGAAGGCCGTCACTTTATCCGTCGGGAACGTGGTGTGAGTGCTTTCCAGCGTCAGTTCAGTGTGAAAGGCATTAAAGAAGAAGGGATTAAAGCTGGTCTGAAAGATGGGGTTTTGACTATTAGCTTGCCAAAAGCAGATCAGAAAGAAGTAGAAGCTTCTCATCGGATTCAGATTGACTAATTCCATATAGAGACCATAGTGATTATGATTAAAAAAGGCAGGTATGCCAAGCAGGGGCTTGGTATACCTGCCTTTTTGGCGACTCAGAGTGAGTACTTTGCGTTGGTTGTTAGTTATATTGGTGATTTGAATCTAAATAATCAATAATAATTGCTTATTTAGGAAAAGGGTTACTATTGGTATAATTGTAAACCTTTAGAAAATAAATAATTGACAGATAGTATTGTTTATTTTATACTTACTGATAAGGTAACAATTTGAAGCAGCGGGTGCTCTGTGAGAAAAGGAGAAACTATCATGGAAAGTGCTTGCGCAGAAATTATCAGATTGACTGAAAAAGTCATGGATGGTGGTGAAATTACTCAGGAAGAAGCCAAACAATTAATTCGTACCAAAGATGAGGACACCATGTTGCTTTTGGCAATGGCTGATAAAATTCGTCAGAAATATCAAGGCAATGCAGTAGATTTCTGTGCCATTATCAATGCTAGAAGTGGACATTGCCAGGAAAATTGCAAATTCTGTGCGCAGTCCGGTTGGTATCATACGGGAGCTAAGGTATATCGCCTTCTTCCTGAAGAGGAAATTTTGGAAGCGGCTAAAAAAGCAAAAGAAGCAGGTGCCGTCCGTTTTTCTTTGGTCACCAGTGGACGAAATCAAGACAATCCCAATGAATTTGAAGAGATCATTGATATCGTGCAAAAAATCCGTGAGAAGGTAGGCATAGAAGTGTGCTGTTCTTTGGGGCNNATATCTCAAGAACAGGCTATTCGATTGAAAGAGGCGGGCATTACTCGTATTCATTGTAATATTGAAACATCACCGTCTTATTTCCCCGAAATCTGTACTACCCATACCATGGAGGATAAAGAAGTGATTATCCGCACAGCACAGGAAGCGGGAATTCGGGTTTGTAGCGGTGGGATTATTGGCCTTGGTGAATCACTGGACCAAAGAGTGGAAATGGCATTCAAACTAAAATCTATGCATATCGATTCCATTCCT
>DJPC01000112.1 GCA_002439665.1 Dialister sp. UBA6422 | reverse complement strand
ATAATCGCTGGTATACCAATGCAGGATATAAACCAGATATTGGTATTCGCTATCAGGTACCAGTTGGACAACTTAATTTCCATTATGCAGAAAAAGAAAGTACCACCAATGATGATGGCGGTATTTGGGTAAAGAAGAGACCTTCTTTAGAATTTGATTCTAATCATTTTTATCTTTTCGGATCCAGATTTTATGTAGGAGCCCGGGGAGAATGGGGGTACTGGGAAGAAGGATCGGTCAAAGGCAGTTATAAGGGCTTTGATACCTATATTTCTGGAAATCCATGGAAGTTGGGTCAGTTCATGAATTTTAGCTGGCGCGCAGGTTATGCAAAAGATTATTATGGAGCGACCAATGATATTCGCAGAAATGGATACTATGGAGTTGGTCTCAATGGACAGTATCGGTCTTTTGCTGGATGGGTTTCTTATACCAATCGTGATATGAAAGGGAAGACCCCATACCAATATTCTACATTCACCAGTGATAAACCTTTAGATGTAGGAGTTCGCTTGCAGGTTACGCCTTTGGATGCGTTTAGTCTTGCCTGGACTATTGATACCAAAGATGGTCATTTGGATCATCGGTACTGGACTTATTATCGTGACTTGCATTCTTTCTACGCATGGATTCGTTATGATGATGTAGAGAAAGACACAGAATTTATGGTGATGCCAAAAGATTTCCGTTTCTAATCTTGGAATCCATTATGCACGTTGCTTGATGAAAACTATTTACTCTATGTGATAGCCTGTAACAAAGTATGTCATGTCCTTAGGATTGTTCCAATGGCGAGATAGGAAAAGGGGAGCTTTTTCAGAGGAAATCATTCTATCAATTATTTGGCAGAATGATCTTAAACTGAGATGGAATATGAGAGGAATACCATTATGGGAGAGACGAAACGATGGATGTGGCCTCTAGGTGGAGTCTTAGTACTTCTTCTGACTATATGGGGATGGTGGGGAGAGGGTAGCGCATCTAAGTTGTTGCCTGAACCCGCTCATGCACCCAAGGCTTCTACTTCTTTTTCGCAGCCGGTTTCTTCCACAGTTTCTTCAGAATCTCTTTCTTTACAAAAGTACGATGCTGCCATTCATGTGAGAAGCCAGCCGTTGAAAGACCCTTTTCATGGAGCGGCTGTTACGCATAGAGGCCATGAGGAAGGTGCCTTGATTTCTAAGGAAGAAGGGGCTAAAGGGAAAGAACATTCAGCCCCTTCTACTCCTATAAAAGAAACTAGAAGAGATCAGGAACAGATCAAACCATCAGTGGATAGATTGCCCAAACTTCAAGGAGTCATGTCTTTTGGACAGAAGAAGCGGGCTGTTGTGGAGTGGAACGGTTCTAGTTATACCGTTGGAGAGGGAGAACAGGTGGGCCTATGGACAGTTTCTGCAATCAATGGAAAGACAGTCACACTCACTGCTGCTTCTGGCAACGTATTACTCAGTACCCGCTGATTTTAAAAGTGGGTACTGCTTTTTGCTGTGCTTTTTTCCTCTATGGGATTGCTGAAGGGGCAGAGATGCCTATAGATACTAAGCCATATGTTTCGGTAGAACGGACCAAGGAGGACACTACAGAGACATTAAGTCTTCATGTATCCAAAGCGCCGGTGGTAGAAATTCTTCGAGGATTAGCAGATTTGACAGGGAAGAATCTTGTCATTTCTAGTGACATAGATGCTACTGTCACTGCCAGTTTGGATCATGTGACGCCAGAAGAAGCTTTTCAGGGGGTCTTACTTTCTGCTGGATTGGTATCCAAAAGGGAAGGAAATACGTATATTGTATTTGGCGCAGAAGATGAGAAAAAAGTGGGTGTTTCTGTTACCTCCTATAGGCTATCCTATGGTAATGCCAAAGAAGTAGCAGAGGGACTCAAATCAGTGGTGTCTCTTCATGATATCAACTATCATGAAGGAGCTAATACAGTCATTGTTAAGGGGACGCCTCAAGAATTGATGCAAGTGGATCGTCTCATTCGTGTTCTGGATGTGCCTGAAAAACAGGTTAAAGTAGAAGCTGAAGTGGTAGCTATCAATCAAAGCTATGCCAAGGAGCTTGGTATTGATTGGGATTTTAAAAGCCTCACTGGAAGTGCTACTTACAGTCGAGATAGCTGGAGCGAGCAGCGATATGTGACAGATGATACAGGCAATATCAAATATGATGAGGATGGAAATCCTAAAGTTAGAAATGTATATCATAATGGATGGGATGTGAAAGTACCAGAAGGGTATGCGGGAATTTCTTATGGTCATTCTGCAGCGGGACATCCCTATACTTTTTTCTTTCAAGCCAAACTCAATGCTTTGGTGAGTGAAGGAAAAGCAAAAATACTGGCTAAACCGCATGTGGTGACTATGAATGGCAGGAAAGCTGAAATTTTAATAGGTAGCCAAATCCCAGTCATTGTGGAACATATGGAAAATGGCGTCAAAACCACAGCGACAGAATATAAAGATGCAGGCATTAAATTGACGTATACGCCCATTATTAGTGAGAAAAATGAAATCACAGCGGATGTAGAAGCAGAAGTTTCCACACCCTATTTGGTTCCAGAAATGAAAGCTTATCGAATCATCACTAGGTCGGCAAATACCAAAGTTCGTTTAGCATCCGGCGATACCTTGACCATTGGTGGGCTCATCGACAAAGAAGAAGGAAAAACACTTAGAAAAGTACCAATTTTGGGAGATATTCCGATTCTAGGAAAACTTTTTCAAAGTCGCAGCCGGACTAGAGAAGAATCGGAAGTAGTCATCATTATTCGGGCAGAAATTATTTCTTGATGGCATAGATAAAAAATAAGAATGTATGGAGTTATAACATGGCAGTTTTAAAAATTAACGGATTGTCTAAATCTTTTGGAATCAAGACCGTTTTTGAAAATGTATCTTTTGATGTACGAAGCGGAGAACGCATTGGTCTGGTAGGGGCCAATGGAGCGGGGAAAACGACGCTTTTAAAGTGCATTATGGGAGCAGAAGAATATGATAAGGGATCTGTAAAAGCCAGTAATGGTTCGATTATTGGTTATTTACGGCAGGATTTCAATTATACCAGTCATACCATTCGAGAAGAAATGGAAGAAGCTTGGAAAGATGTACTTCACTATAAAAATAAAATGGAAGAATTATCCAAAGCTTTGGAAAGTCATCAAGATGATGAAGCGCTGGTGAATCAGTATGG
>DJPC01000130.1:10085-10819 GCA_002439665.1 Dialister sp. UBA6422 | reverse complement strand
ACTGATGAATGTAAATCCAAATTTGCAGTACTTGTAAATTTTATACGCCCTGCCACCATTTCTAACTTCCCACTTTTCACTGCTTTTTTAAATCCATTGATCCAGACCGGAATCCCTCCAAGTCCATGGTGATATAATCAAATCCAAGTTCTTTGAAACGAGCTATGACTTTATTTCGTTCTTCCACCAATTTTTCAAGTTGCTCCGGCATGACTTCAATACGTGCTATATGACCATGTACACGCACTCTAAACTGAGGAAATCCCAATTCAAACAAGAATTGTTCTGCTGCTTCCACAGCTCGTAACTTCTCTTCTGTGATTACACTACCATAAGGAAAGCGAGTCGCAAGACACGCAAAAGAAGGTTTATTCCATGTAGGGAGCCCCTCTTTTTCTGATAAAGCACGAATCTCATCTTTTGTTAGCCCTGCCTCTTTTAGAGGACTCACGACTCCCAGTTCTGCCAAAGCCTTAAGCCCAGGACGATATCCTTTTGTATCGCTAAAATTAGTACCATCAATGATATAGGAGATGTGATGTTCCTTGGCCAAACTACCTAAAGAAGAGAATAAATAGGTTTTACACCAGTAGCATCTATCTTTAGGATTATCTGCAAAATGAGGCGCATCAAATTGATTGCGCTCTACTAAGACTTGATGTACTCCTTCTTTTTGACAGAAATCAATAGCTTCTTTAATTTCTCTAGCGGGTACAGAGTTAAGCTTCATGGTC
>DJPC01000130.1:0-10053 GCA_002439665.1 Dialister sp. UBA6422 | reverse complement strand
CCCTAATACTTTATGGGCTTCGTGAAGTAAATACGTAGAATCTACCCCGCCAGAAAAAGCCACCGCTACGGACCCAAGTTTTTTCAAATACGCTTCCAGTGCGTTTTGTTTTCTTTCTATATCTTCTGTTACGTTCATTTCTATACCCTTCTTTAAGTTGTAATAGGTGGCTGGAATAGTAGCAGATTTAGACCCTAGAAACTAAGAAATTCTCATTCTAATCCCCAATCTCTAGCTGCTTTGTCTCTACCATTTCATTGGTCATGATGTACTAATACACAATCAACCAATAAGCCCCGACTACCAGCGCCGGCTGGCAGGAACGGAATGGGACCTTACCATCATTTTTCATAAACTATAAAAGAGCATGTTATAGAAGTGATGATACACAGCTAATGTGTTTATCAAATCTACATAGTACATATTTCATCTGTATTCATGCCTACATGCATCTAGTCTACAGTCTATGAATATAAGTATTATAACATTGATTTCACCTAGAGAAAAAGAATACTTACGTTTTCAATTTTTATTCCGCCAAAAAGAAAAAGGCGCCTTATCATATCATGCGCCCTTCCCTCTCATTTTAATACCTCATTTAAATTTACTTTTATCTTTCGCCATCATCCTGGAACGGCTTGACTCCTTCAACTGCATCTTTAGTCGAAATCACTGCATCATCCTGGTCAATATCAATGAGAATGTATTTATCATTGCCCATGCCAAGTTCTTTCATATAAGATAACTGACGCAAACCGTGACGGGATTCCATCCGTTTCTTTAAATCATGACCATCCTTTTCATGAAGTGCATAGATCATATCCACAGAAGCCTGATCCACAGCAAGGATATCTGTAGAAGCCAAAATCCCAATATTGGGTGTCACCACCGGTTGAGCGTTGATACCTTCGCAATCGCAAGATACAGACATATTGCGAAGAGTGTTGACATAGGTCACACGACTTCCGAAATAGTCGATAACTGATTTGGTGGATTCAGTCATACGTTCCATGAATTCTTCTTCCCCAATCCCCCACTGTTTTCCGGTTTCACCAGAATGAATCCATTTCTTTCCGTCTACTCCATCCGCACATCCGATACCGATATTCTTATCTGAACCACCAAAACCTCCCATTACATGTCCTTTAAAATGGGTGAGTACCACCAAGGAATCATAATGCAAAAGATCTTTTCCCACAGACATTTCCTTGAACCATTTTCCTCCTTTTACAGGAAGTAAAGCTGTTCCCTTTTCATCAGTAATATCTACAGGAGCCACTTCATCCCAACCATTGACGTGGATAGTTTCTCTATGCTTTTCCGTAGTATCTCGATCCCCTGCATAATACGTATTGGTTTCTACAATAGTAGCACCAGGAATATCTTTAGCGATGAGATTCTTTACCCAAGAACGAGGCAAAATATTAGGTCCATGTTTTTCTCCTGTATGAAGTTTCACAGCCACTTTGCCAGAGATTCGGCCATTGACTCGTTCATAAATTTTTTGCATTCCTGCTGCTGATAAATTTCTCGTGAAATATACAATAGATTCATTGCCTTTCCGTTCATGATATGGCACATAGGTATCCCCGTTCGTACCGGGGACAACTTTTACAATAGCAGACATTGTTTTTCCCATCATAGAATCTCCTTTCCTAAAACACCGTATGCCTATTTCCCCTTATTATACCCACAGCCTTCCTGCCTGGCTAATACTTTTCTCTTATCCACAAGTATAGAAGAAAAGCATAGCTACTACATGCAATAGAAAAATTTGTATACCATTTTCAATATATTAATAGGTGCTGAATAAAAATGATAGGGCTTATACCTGACCTAAAACTATGGATTTCATCCAATTGCCCACCTATGATATAATAATGATATTGAGAAATATTATCACAAGGAGAATCTACTATGAATACACTTCTCACCGGAGCTATTATTGTTTTGATTGCCGCTTGGTTTGGTTATTCTCTATATCGCATGTTTCAAAGTTCTCAAGGAAAAAACTGCGCCAGCTGCGCTCTAGGAAGTAGCTTCGACTATAAAAAGCATGGTATGACCAAGCTATCTCAGACTAAACGAACTGAATATGTAACCTCATCAGGTCATCATATCATCGTCGATGAAGAAGCTGCTAGAAAGAGACGAGAACGGATTCGAAAAATGATGGAATCCCACCAAAAATAGTTACAAAAATTTTTTCAAAAACAAAAAGCTGATAGGAATGGACATACTCCTATCAGCTTCTTATTTATTAATGATTAGTTATTGCAAGGCTAAGCTGCCAGCTATGAATACTATATCATTGCAATTCATAATCCAGTTTTTCATTCAAATGACCTGTCAAATGAAGGAGCACTGGTGCATCAGTGGCATCAATATAAATGGCACTTCCTAATTCAAGACCGTTGGCTACACCATAAGCAGTACTTATCCGTTTCCAATTGGGAGACCATTCTGCCTGAATACCTGCAGCTCTAGCCAATGCCATAGCAGGAAGATAAATATGTCCATCTTTCCCATAAGCATGGATTTTCAATTTTTCTCCCTTTAGATATAGATCATATACTTTAGCTACATAATTGGGATCACCGTCTGCCATGGCTAAAGCATGTTGCACTTCATCTGGATCAGCAAAACCAGCCACACCAAAAGCAGAGAGTCTCTTTTTCACATCAGATACGTCAAGATTTTCCCTGCCATATCCATCAGGATATACATAATAAATCACTGTTTTATCCGGTGCCTGTTCCACTACCAACCGTTCATAAATGATGTCTACAGGAATCCCTTTTACGATATGGGCAAATAAATCTTCTACATCTGCTTCATTCATACGCACACATCCATGGGATGCATAGGTTCCAATAGAAGAAGCTACATTGGTTCCATGAATACCATAATTCCCACCAATGCCAATCCATCGATATCCCAAAGGACAATCCGGCCCTGATGGAATCTTTGTATCTGAATCTGGATCAATCCAGGTCGGATTGATTTCCATATCTTCTACCTTACGCCGACCAAGAGGCGTGGGAGAAGAAGGTTTTCCGGGCGCAATCGGATACATCCGAATGCCTACATCCCCCTGATACAAAGTCAAAAGCTTACTGGCGAGATTGATTTCAATCCTTTTATCTTCAAAAGCCGGCTTTTGAGTTTCATTCTCTTTTTTTACTTCTTCTTTAACTTCTGTATTAGTGACTGCTGGTGTTGCCTGTGCTACAGACGTTTCTTGGGTTATAGTTTCCACCTTAGTTGGTGCTAATAATACTTTGGGATGTGCTGCTGATTTAGCCTCTACTCCCGATAACGTGCCTAGGGCCACCCCTAAAGCCAACATAATCATCATTCTTTTTAACAAAGGAATCCCACCCTTTTCTTTCATATTTTTATTTCACCTATTATAACACGTTATATAAGCAAATTATCATATAACAATTCTTGTAAAATAAAGAAAATAATAAAAGTAGTGTCTTGATAAATGAAAATAATGCGCATTCTAGTGATTAGCTATGGCTAGCTTTCGCGAACAGAACTGCGCAAACATAATGCATCACGCTTATAATGTTTTCCATAGTATCTACAGGATAGATATATTTAAAACCTCGATTGCCCCCTATGTCTTTTTTCTCGTTCTCCCTGCAGCATATCCAGCAAATTAGGTGGCGTTTCGCTTTTCCATACCCATTCCGGACAAGCCGCTTCTGCCCGTTCTTTAGCCGCTTTTAAATCATAGTAGACCTGCCATTTGGCATCTACCAGCCCCCGCCCGCTCTGCCGCAAAAGGTAAGCAGGATGAAAGGTAGGCATAACAGGAATGCCATGATAATCAATCCAGTGTCCTCTGGATCGAATAATACCCGCTTCTCTTCCAAGGAAGAAGCGAAGCGCTACTTTACCCAATCCAATAATAACTTTAGGATGAACGAGGTTGATTTCCTGGGCTAGCCAAATAGCCCCACAGAAATGTCCCTCTTCCATGGTGGGTGTCCGGTTTCCTCTAGGACGACATTTTACAATATTGGTCACATAGACATGATCCCTAGTAATTCCTACAGAAGCCAGTGCTTTATCCAGTAGCTGCCCCGACGGCCCGATCAAAGGACCCCCATAATCATCTTCCACACCCCCAGGTCCTTCTCCTACAATCATCAAAGGGGAATCTACAGGACCTGTTGAAAGGACAGGACCAAGTCCTCCCTCTCCACGGAGTGTACACCGCTTGCAAGACGTGATCGCCACCTTCAATTCATCATGACTATGAAAAGAAGGGGGCTCATCCTCTATGAATCTATTTTTTCCCTTAAGCTCCTGTTGATGCCTTTCTACATATTCTTCGGGGTCTTCATTCCCAAAAAGATCCATAATCATATATCTCCATTTTCTTTGATAAATAAAATAAGTAATAGTCAAAGAGTAGTTGAATCATTGCTGCATAACCATTAACTCAGCCTTCTAGCAAAGTATACTCCCCGCTTTTACGCCATATCAGGCGGTGGTTCTTGATTGGTCAATTCGTAGAAAAGGGTAAACTGACCAGCAAAGTGAAGTTTGACTGTATCTACAGGGCCATTACGATTCTTGGCCAAAATAATTTCTGTTTCATTTTTTCTAGGGTCATCGTCTTCAATTTCCCTATCATAGTAAGCAGGACGGAAAAGAAAACTGACCATATCAGCATCCTGTTCCAAAGAACCTGATTCACGAAGATCAGAAAGAAATGGACGATGGTCTTGCCGAGCTTCCACACTTCTAGAGAGCTGAGATAGCGCAATAACCGGTACATTGAGTTCACGGGCTAGACTTTTTAAAGAACGAGAAATTTCAGAAATTTCTTGTTGTCTATTATCATTATTTCGCGCCGTATTCTTAGCCTGCATAAGCTGCAAATAGTCAATCATAATGATATCTAGTCCTTGCTCTGCTTTCAAACGACGACACTTGGAACGAATTTCTGAAACCGAAACCCCTGGAGTATCATCAATAAAAAGCGGAGCATCCATTAAAACGCTAGCTGCATTGGCCAGTTGGTCCCATTCTTTTTGTGTAGAAATACGGCCAGTACGAAGTTTAGAACTATCCACCAGTGCCGTAGAACAAAGAAGTCTTTGCACCAGCTGTTCTCTAGACATCTCCAATGAAAAAAATGCTACATGCTTATGGGCAGAAGAAATGCTCATATTTTTAGCAATATTCAATACAAAGGCAGTCTTACCCATGGAAGGACGAGCTGCCACAATAATGAAATCCCCCTTCTGGAATCCACTGGTCAATGAATCTAAAGAAGGAAATCCGCTAGCAAGTCCTGTAATAGATTCTTTATTCTTAAATTTCCGCGTAATCTCTTGCAATTCATTTTGTACCGCTTCACCAATGGCTGTAAAATCATTACGCCGTTCATCTCTCGTCACTGCTAAAATGGTTTTTTCAGCATTATCTGTAATATCTTGTACATCATCTCGTTCGGAATAGGCTTCATCGGTAATAACTCCCGCTGCATCAATCAGTCGACGCAGTTTGGCTTTGTCCGCCACAATATCAGCATGTCTATCCACTGATTTTGTCGTAACTACCTGTGCTGGCAACTCATTGACATATAAGACCCCACCTACATCCTCCAGGCGTCCCATCCGTTTCAATTCTTCCGTGACCGTTAAAATATCCGCCGGTTCTCCCCGATGGGCCAGATTTATAATAGCCTGAAAAATGATGGCATTGGCTTCCCGATAAAAATCCGAGGCTTTCAGTTTATCTTCTGCTGTCAAAATAGCATCTTTATCCAACAGCATAGCTCCTAACACTGACTTTTCCGCATCAATATTTTGCGGTGGAATACGGGTTACAATCATAGTATCCGTATCAGCCTTCGGTTTCCGACTCCCCCATTTCCCCTGACCATCTTGTTTCCATTTGCTTTTTTCAGGTGTTGTTTTTTCTATATCTGCCATGTTATCTCCTTCTACACTCAGCTTATGACGGTAAAAATATTGGTCAGCTGATTATTTTTCTATATGTACTCTTCCTGTGTAAACGGCCACAATAATCGTACGATAATGACGTCCATCTTTCGTTTGTAACGTCTGACTATATCGTTTACTTTCTCCTGCATAACCATCTTTTCGAAATGTCAAATCCAGTACACTTTGCGCTTTAATATTTTGAGGCAAAGTCCCTTTAGGCCCCATACGATAAATACCTCGCTTGGCATAATAGGTAACTCTACCATCACTACCAGGTCCACAATAAAAAGCGACTTTACTAGTAATATTTCCATACTTGGTTGTATAGCTGCGAGCATTTGTTTCTGTCTGCCGAATAGCTGCAACGACTTCTTCTACTGCCATATCCAATTCTCTCTCTTGATGCCAATCCCAAAGATGCGGCCATGTCATAGCCATAGCTATAGAGACTATAAATACCACTAGCAACGCCTCAGCCAAAATAAATCCAGAGCGGCGTGAACAGCGAAAATCCCACGGTTTCTTGTAAACCATAAGCAATCACTCCTCCTAGGGCAAGAAAAGGGGCAAACCGTATACCAGAGTCGTTTCTATGAGGAAACAAAAGAGAAAGTAATCCAAAAATGACAAGTGCTACCACAGAGGCTAACCAAAGAAATAACATAGCAAAAGCCGGTGTAAGCCAAAGAGAAACACTCACCGAAAGAAGTCCATCTCCCATACCGACCGCTTCTTTCTTATAAAGCCTTAGTAGCGCGTATAAAATAGCTACCATGGTAAAAGACACCATATGTACTGAAAGATGTCCCATACTACAGGCAGTGACTACGCCAGAAACTGCCAAAAGCAACGACCAACCATCAGAAATATATCCACTATATCCATCTTCTATGGCAGGAGCCAATAGAAGAAGTCCATACAAAATAAATCGTCCATAGGTGTCAGCTAATAGCCAAGAGACAACGCCCACGGCCAAAGTGCTAAAAAGGAGCATCTTCCCCTGCTGTATAGGTTTCACAGGCATCCTCCTTCTAAAAAAATATATTCTATCTGCTGGCTCATGACAATTGGTCGTTATAAAGATTTTCGATCATTCCTGATATAAACTCATGATAGATATCCATATGTTTAGTCATTCTAGAATAAGTAAAAAGCGCGGGCTTCTAGAAATATTATAGCATTTATAGTATTAAAAAAATGATGAAATCTATAGTAAAGATGCCATCATTTTTAAGGGTAATATTTTTAATGTGTAACACAACCATCATATAGAATGATTGCTTGCTCCCAAACGCTGGTCACTCATTTCTCATGACTTTTCCCGGTTCATGATACTTTCCTTTTGCCCAAAAGAGCAGTCCCACCATACCGATAGCCGTCATTAACCAGCTCAAAGGATAGACAGCCATGAGCCAGTTAAAAGTCATATGGGAAGGCAAAAACGCAGCTACATAAATCATACGAATACCGCAAATACCAACCACTGCCATAAGAGCAGGTCTTAAAGATTCACCAAAACCTCTAAGATATCCAGAGATCATTTCAATGACAAGATTGAGCGGTTCTGCATACAAGATATATTGGAGACGAATTAAACCATAAGTCACAACAGCAACATCTTCATTAAATAATCTCAAAAGTGGCATACCAAAATACAAAATAGCACCACAAATCACTATAGTGAATCCCAAATTTTGCAATGTAGTAATAATCCCTACCCGATAGCATCTCACCATATTGCCACTGCCATAATTCTGCCCCACAAAAGTGGTACAGGTCTGGCCAAATGCATTGACAAAGATATAGGCTAAAATTTCCAAATTAAAAGCTGCCG
The DNA here is from genome assembly GCA_002439665.1 of Dialister sp. UBA6422. Classification (GTDB taxonomy): domain Bacteria; phylum Bacillota; class Negativicutes; order Veillonellales; family Dialisteraceae; genus Dialister. The sequence goes on along the minus strand of DJPC01000130.1, from coordinate 2,250 downwards.
CTGAAGCAGCTACCACATCAGTTCCTAAGCTATTGATCGCCGCCTGAATCACAATATTGGACAAGCAAAATACAGCTGACTGCAATCCAGCAGGCGAGCCGATACGAAGAATTTCCTGCAAAAGTTCTATGTCCAAAGTTAATTTTCGCCATTGAATACGGATAGCCATTTTGGTATGTACCAGAAGTGCTAAAAGCATACAAGAACTAAGCAGCGTAGCACACATAGTAGATATAGCCACCGCTCCTACATCAAAGCCTCCATATACTACAAGGCTATAGCTGATGATCACTTTAATGATGCCAGAAAATAAAAGACAAAAAAGAGGTGTCCTGGTATCTCCCTGGCTTCGGAAAATAGCAGACGTGAAATTGTACATCAAAATGCCTGGCATAGCCAAAAAGATGATGCGCAAATATTTCAATGCCATAGCCATGATTTCCTCTGGTACTTGCAGCATTTCTAAAAGTGGCTCAGCCAAAAGCTCCCCTACCAAGGTCATCACAAGACCGCCAGCCACAGCAAAAACGATGGATGTATGAACCGCCTTCGATACACCTTCCAAGTCTCTTTTCCCGGTTAACTGAGAAATCACCACATTGCTTCCTAGAGAAATGCCAATGAAAAAGGTAACAATCAATGATACAATCGGCGTATTGCTTCCAACAGCAGCCATGGCTTCTTTCCCTACAAACTGACCCATAATGACCGTATCAATGGCATTGAAAAGCTGCTGCAGCAATCCTGTAAGCCCCAGAAAAAGAGCAAAGACCAATGTCTTTTTCCCCATAGGTCCATGGGTCATGTCTACTTTCATATAGTTACCTCTTGTCTAACAACATCATAGCCGCGATGATAAACCCGCACGCCTTGCACCAACCAACATTACACACCTAGGAAATTCACTTTCCCCGTTTCTATATCATACACTGCACCTATTACTTGTTCTCTCTGCAAGAGGGGATCTGTTTCATGGGAAAAAGCATCTTGAATTTCTTTGACTGCTGCCTGTACATTACGAACACAAGCCATATAAGGATCCTTCTCTTCACCAATGGCCTTCTGGATGGAATCAGTGATGTACTTAATATGACCATCCGCCTTTCCATGAAGGGCTGCTTCCACGGCTCCGCAGTAGGTATGTCCTAAAACCACCACCAAGGGACTTTTCAGGTGAGATACCGCATATTCCACAGACCCCATCTGATGAGCATCCATGACATTTCCTGCTATGCGAATGGTGAAAAGTTCTCCCAGTCCACAGGAAAAAATCACTTCTGGTACTACCCGAGAATCAGCACAAGCAATCACCACCGCCATAGGTGCCTGTCCTTTTTCTGTCAGTTCCTTACGCCTTTGAAAGGAAATATTTCCCTGAAAAGTACCACTAGTCACGTATACTTTATTTCCTTCTTGTAAGGCATGTAACACTTCTTCTCCATTCATAGCACAAACCTCCCTTGATCATACCTGATTGTTTCAAATTCACTTTTCTTTCCTATTATACCCACATCCTCATTCATAAGGAAAATACTTACTATCTATTTTATAAAATAGAATACAGGCATGATTTACCAAAATAAGCCTCCAGCTGGTATAATACAGGTCAGATGCACATCTCCCATAACGTCTTATGGAGCAAACATGAAATATGTCCCCATTTTTTATAAGAAAGGAATCTTCTATGTCTCAGACTACCCCTATGCGCCGAAAAGACCGGCTCATCACCTCACCTACTGCGATTGAGAACATACTCAAAAGCAATACCATCCTCCATTTAGGTCTCTACGATGAAGATCGCATTTACGTAGTACCTGTCAACTACAGCTACATGTATAAAGAAGGAAAACTCACTTTCTATTTCCATGGTGCCAAAGCAGGACTTAAACATGATATTTTGACAAAACACACTTCTGTAGGATTTGAAATCGATAATGGCGGCATGACCATCACCAACGAAACCGACCCTTCCCAGTTCACCAGCCAATATGAGAGCATCATCGGCAGCGGCATAGTGACAGAAATCACAGAGATAGACGAAAAGAAACAAGTAGCGGCTAGTTTTATGAAACATTATTCTCCCAAAGAATGGACCATCACCGATGCTATGGTACGTCCTACTGCATTCTATCGTTTGGATGTCAAAGAATTTCAAGCAAAGAGTAATCCAAGGCACAGGTAACAAATAGTTATGAACTGATGCATAAAAACAAAACTGCCAGGTATACGAATGAGCCTATCATTCTTATA
>DJPC01000175.1:4036-7859 GCA_002439665.1 Dialister sp. UBA6422 | reverse complement strand
GTGACTGGTGACTAGTGACTAGTAGCTGGTGGCTAGTAGCTAGTAGCTAGGCCCTAGGGATTTGGGATTAGACTTTGAATTTCTAAGAGTCGTGTTTTATGAAAAACAGGGATGGAAAGGTTATTATTCTACTCTATATGCTATTTCTAACATGAAACCTTTACAGGGGGAGATAGGGTTAAAAGGTTATAAAGGGGTATGTACTTGCGGTATTCCTATAACCTTTTATACCCCTTATAACCTTGTTGGTAGCGGATTTTTTGCTTTGTTAAACGATAGGAATTTGCAGAATCATAACCTTTTATGCGTTTTCGTTATAATGCTAAATGACGCAATCAGTTTTGTATCATAAAACGGGAAATATGACAGACTGGAAATACGCATTGAGTTCTTCCGGCGTCTGTTTCATCTTATTTCTGACCCACCACTGGACCATTTCTACGAAGCTGCCGGAGATGTGATTCAGGAGGAAATCTTCTGGTACTTTGCCGGATAGTGGATGGTCTTTCAGCAGGTAATTGGCAATCAGCGTGGAAAGGCTGGCTTTGAAATAGCGGAGGAAGAAATCGGAGCTTTCTGACGTGAGCAGGTCTCTGACGTGATTCGTGTTGGCTTGGATGTGCTGCAGCAGGTGGCAGAACACAGGATCCGGTTCGCCTGGGGCCATGTGGGGGTCGCTGGTGTGGTTGTCATTCATGACGCCATCGATGATGTGGTCGAAAAGTTCGTGACACATTTCTTCCAACAAATCATCTTTGGTCTCGAAATGGGCGTAAAACGTACTGCGGCCAATATTCGCCCGGTCGATGATGTTCTGAATGGTGATTTTGGAATAGGATTTTTCGGATAATAACGCACTGAAGGCATCAAAAATAGCCATCCGTGTTTTCTGTTGTCTGCGGTCCATGGTAAAATTCCCCTTTTTGTTTAGTAAGAAACGAAATGTTTGGTATTGTATATAGTGTAAAATATGGGGGAAAGAAAAGCAAATTTCTTTATAAGGAAGTGTGGATCGTGGATAGGGAGAAGTGGCAGCGGCCTGTGATTCCTATGAGGATGCCCATTTTATAAAAAGGATCGGAAAGGATTTTACTTCATTCCTGATTGACGGGTCGCGACTTGTAAAGGGATGATTCGTAAGATTTCCTTCCTCTCACAAAGAAAAAATGCCGCCTACCTTACGGTCATCAAGGGGGACTGGCATTGTGATTTCATATCCCTCTATCACCTTGGTATAAGCGGCATTTTCTTTTTGTACGTTTATCTAGTTTTTACTCATCATAACCATTAGCCATTGCCTCATAGGAAAATGGCCCAATCGGTCACTTCTCTGCTATCCTTATCCAAGAGGCGGCGCTTTCCCGTGGATGGCACTGCTGCCATCATTTCTTGGTATACATCACAGGGCTTCAATGATTTTGACAAGAGCTTTCACATCACTAGCTTTTGTGGCCCAGCTGGTACATAGGCGGATGATGCTGTGGGTATCATCGGCTTTGCATCCAAAGCCAAAGCTGACTGTTTCGGCCAGTTTTTTCATTTGCGAGTTTTCGATGGTGAAGAAAATCTGATTGGTAGGAGAGTCAAAATAGAGGGGAAGTCCTTTCTTTTGCAACGCTTGTTTGATTTCTTCTGCATAGAGGCAAGCTTGTTTCCCGATTTCAAAATACCGGTTGTCTTTGAAGAGTTCATCAAATTGGATGCCTAAGAGACGTCCTTTGGCTAGAAGGGCTCCGTGCTGTTTGATCAAGGTCAAGAAATGGGGGATTCGATTTCCATCTGGAAGGACCACCGCTTCTCCAAAGAGAGCACCGCATTTGGTGCCTCCGATGTAGAATACGTCAGCCAGACGGGCTAGGTCTGGAAGGGTCACATCATTTTGGCTGCTTCCAAGGGCATACGCCAGGCGGGCACCGTCTACAAAAAGAGGGATGTGGTGTTTATGGCAGACTTGGGATAGAAGGGTAAGTTCTTCTAAGGAGTATAAAGTACCCCATTCGGTGGCTTGAGAAATATATACCATACCAGGTGCTACCATGTGCTCCCAGTTTTCATCTTTATAGAAATCGGTGATGTATTGATCCACGGTATGAGCTAGGAGTTTTCCTTCTTTGGAAGGAAGAGCTAGCACTTTATGTCCGCCCCATTCGATAGCACCGGCTTCGTGGACATTGACGTGACCGCTATCAGCGGCGATGACGCCTTCATAGGCATGAAGCAGGGAATCAATGACAGTGGCATTGGTCTGAGTACCGCCGACTAAGAATTTCACCTCTGCCTTGGGGGAGTGGCAGGCCGCGCGGATACGTTCTTTGGCAGATTCTGAAATGGGGTCAGAGCCGTATCCGGCGGTATGCATTAGATTTGTTTCAGTAAGACGCTTTAAAATGGCAGGATGGCATCCTTCCATGTAATCAGAGGTAAAAGGGAGTTTTTCGTTTGTCATGATGTATTTCCTTTCTGAAATAGGTTACTAAGGTTGCTAAAGTTGCTAAAGTCGCTCAGGTTGCTAAAGGTTCTTAGGGTTCTGAAGGTTCTGAAGGGTTCAAATGAGATGACAACGCCAGTGTTTATACATTCATTTTAGAAACCTGAGAAACCTAAGCAACCTGAGGAACTTGAGAACCCTATACTCCCTAGCGGAAATCATATCTACTACTGCAAATCTACTGCAAATCGATAGTGGAAAAGCCGATTCCCTAGCTCTAAGGAGGCTAAAGGTTCATAAGGTTCTGAAGGTTCTAAGGGGTTCCAAATGAGATGATAACGCCAGCGTCGATGAGCTTACTTGAGAACCCTAAGAACCCTAAAAACCCTAAAAACCCTAAGAACCTTCTCTATCAATGTTTTTGGGCTACCACTCCTACGGCGAGTATAATCAGTGCCATGCCCACTAGTTCTATATGACCAAAGGTGATATCAAAGAGAAGCACAGCAAGTACGATTGAGGTGAGCGGATCCAGGGCCGCCAGTATGCTGGCGTCAGTGGGGGTGATGTATTTCGTGCTTTCCATGTACATACCAAAGGAGAGTACAGTACCAAAAATGACGACAAATGCAAAAGCACCTAGCACTGAATCGTCTATTGTGCCAGTGAATGGGGTGAGGAATGCTACTGGTGATAATGCGATCGCTGCGGTAGTCATGCCCCAGCCAACCACCAAAGGAGCACCATATTTTTGGATAATTTTTGCCGGTTCTACTGAATAAAAGGCACGAGATGCTGCTGCCAAGAGCCCCCAAAAGAGAGCTTCAGAAGACATGGCTAAATTGGTAAAATCTCCGTGAGTCGCAATGAGAGCTACTCCGAGAATCGCAAAGAAAGCACATCCTATTTCCATCCACCGAGGAAGACGTTTGGAAGAAATACAATTCCAGAAAATAATTAGAATAGGCATGATGTATTCCAAAACGGTAGCCGTGGGGGCATTGCTATGTTTGATTGCTACAAAGAAACCATATTGTGTTCCCAGCATGCCCAAGATGGCGAAATAGAAGAGAAGCATCCGATCTTTGGTTTCTTTCCAAATTTGCCAAATATTTTCCTTCTTCCAAAATTTGGCAGCAACAAGCAAAATCAAGCCGGAACAAAGCAATCGGAAAAAAGTCATCCACGCTGGCGCGAGTTCTCGTTCAGTTAGCAAATATTGCCCAGAAATTCCACTAGTTCCCCAGCAAAGAGCTGCAAAGGCAGCTAGAAATATACCTTTCCTACGCGTATCTGTCATAGAGTTTCTCACTTTCTTGTATATTAGAGGAGTCGTACTATCTTGCACGATGACTCATTGAATATTTTTCAATCCTTAATTTCTAGGGCCTAGCT
>DJPC01000175.1:0-3965 GCA_002439665.1 Dialister sp. UBA6422 | reverse complement strand
AATGAGATGATAACGCCAGCGTCTATGAGCGCACTTGAGAAATTTGAGAAACCTGCAATCACCAGCGGAATCATTTCTATTAACACAAATCCTTAATGGATAATCAGATTTCCTAGGGCCTAGCTACTAATCCCTGGCTCTAAGGAGGCTAAAGGTTCTAAGGGGAGCCATATGAGATGACAACGCCAGCGTCGATGAGCTTACTTTAGAAACCTGAGAACCCTAAGAACCCTATACTTCCTAGCGGAAATCATACCTACTACCGCAAATCTCTAAATGGAATATTAGATTTCCTAGGGCCTAATCTTTAATCACCAGTCCCTAGCCACCCGCTATATATTCCTTAACAATAAGAAGTCCTTTTTTGAGCTTTTTCATACTGCCTGCTGAACAGAGGGAGATGCGGAGATAATTTTGAGAGGATTCAGGGGCGACTTGGAAGCGGCCGGAGTGGTAGACGTGGACGCCTCGCTGGTATAGCTCTTTCTCTACTTCCTCATAGGTTTTATGTCCTGGGATAGGAAGCCAGCGGAAATAGCTGATCACCCCTTCTTGGACTCCTGGAAATATAGAATCAAATAGGCGGCAGGCTTCTTTGGCTAGTTCCATTTTATGGTGCACTATAGAATAGGCATCACCGGACAAGATGAGTTCTGTGATGACTTCTGCATCTAAGGAAGAGGTTTTGATATTCATATTGGATACACCGTGTAAGACGGGTTCCTTCAAATCATCGGTATAAGCGGTATATGCTATGCGAAGACCAGGGCAAAGATTTTTGGTGGTACCACAAATATAGAAGGCTTTTTGCTGTAGTTCTTCAAATAAGGGAGGAATGGGAGAACCGGTAGCCCCATGAAGCCATCCATACAAATCATCTTCTATCAGTGTCAGGCCTTCGTGGGCGATGACTTTAGCCAATTCTTTTCTACGAGATAAAGGAATTTGTATATTGGTCGGATTGGCTCCATTAGGCATGAGATAAATGCCTTGTACAGCAGATTTCTGGCAAGCTTTTAATAAAGCATCAGGTTTCATGCCCTGCTTATCCCCTTTGATGGGAATGAGTTGGAGACTTAGCATGTGAGCTAGTTCTATGAAATTGCTGTAGGTGTATGCATCGACAGCGATGGTGTCTCCTCTATGAAACAAAGAACAAAGTGCTACGGTCAAAGCATTTTCCGCACCGCTGAAGATGCACATATGATCTGGATTGGTATGGACTCCCATTTGAGAAAGCCATCGATTTCCGGCGGATAAATGATGAGGATGTCCTCTGATGTAGCTGTAATCCAAAAGTTTCTTTACATAGCTTTTCTTAGCTACCCGGCGGAGGGCTTCCACCACAGGGGCACTGTATTCTGAAAAACCGCTGACGAAACTTAATTCTATGATATCTGTATCTATGACTCTTTCTACGATGGTAATATCGCCTGATTCTTTAGGTGCTACAAATGTTCCGCGCCCTACGATACCATAAATCAATCCTTTTTTCTTTACCCTGTTATATACTCTGGTGATGGTGGTGTAGTTCAGGTCTAAATAATCGGCCAGTTCTCGTTGAGGCGGTAGTTTCGTCCCTTCTAGAAGTTCTCCTGATTGGATCCGCTGCTCCAAATCTTTAGTCAGTGATAAATAATATGGTTTGGTTAGTTTTTCCTTGTCTGGTTTCCAGGACAAGGGATAGTGGTCAAAGGAATTGATCGGCATAGTTCACCTCTTTGACAGTGACTAGTGACTAGAGTGGCATTAGATTAAGGATTTGCGTGAGTAGGTATGGTTCCACTATGAATGTAAAGGTTCATGGTTCTGAAGGTTCATAAGGTTCTAAGGGTTCCCAATGAGATGACAACGCCAGCATCTATACCCTCATTTTAGAAATCTGAGAGACCTAAGCAACCTGAGGAACTTGAGAACCCTAAGAACCCTAAGAACCTTGTACTTTCTAGCGGAATTATTTCTACTACTGTAAATCTTTCATGGAGAAGCAGATTCTCTAATCCCTATGGTCTAGCTACTAGTCACATTGTTGTACATACAATTCTTAAATTGTCGTTATCATATCGCTTGTGTAAAATAGAGTCAATCTTGAAATTGTATGGATAAGTGACTAGCGATTCGTGGATAGTAATCGTTACACGTTACCTCCCTAGGGCCTAGTTACTCATCACTAATCCCTGATAGGAGGAGAGTAGTATGATGAAACAATATATAGTGGATGCATTTACAGATCATGTTTTTGCGGGTAATCAGGCAGCAGTTTGTGTCATGGATACCTGGCCTAGTGAGGAATTAATGATGCATATCACGAAGGAAAATAATTTTTCAGAAACTGCGTTTACAGTAAAAGAGGGAGACCATTATCATCTGCGGTGGTTTACTCCCGGTGGGGAAATTGATTTATGTGGTCATGCTACACTGGCTACTGCCTATGTGTTATTTCATTTCTATGATACCCATGCCAGCCACGTGGTTTTCACCACCTTGGGTGGGACGCTTCAGGTAGAAAAGAAGGGAGATATACTAGAAATGGATTTCCCAGGCTATGATTTGAAACCTGTGGAAGTGACCAAAGAGATGGTTAGTGCTATAGGAGCTAAGCCTGTGGAAGCCTATATGGGAAGAGATTTACTCTTAGTCCTTCCTAGTGAAAAGGAAGTGCGAGAATTGCCTCCGGATATGGAAAAATTGAAATCACTACCAGGACTCTTGGTCCATGTGACTGCTGCTGGAAAAGAAACAGACTCTGTATCTCGTTCTTTTGCCCCGAAACTCCAGGTGGATGAAGATCCGGTGTGCGGGAGCGGTCATTGCCATATCGTACCGTATTGGGCTAAAAAGCTGAAGAAAGATGATATTTTGGCTTACCAAGCATCCGAAAGAGGAGGGTATCTCTATTGCCGCATGGAAGGTACCAGAGTGAAAATAGCAGGGAAGGCGGCTTTGTATTCAAAAGCTACTTTATATGTATAATTCATGATAGTTGACGGACAACCGGTAGAAAACAGCTCCTTAGGTACTATGCACTAAATGCATAGTATCTAAGGAGCTGTTTTCTAATTATGCATATCTCTTTTATAAAACATGGAATAGTGATATGATTATTAACATAAATTGTACATAATTTCAATAAAATGTATAAAAAATACAAACGCTTTCCCTAGGGAAAGGTAAGAGAGCAAAAGGGGAATCGCTTTTGCTCTTCTTCAATTAGAAGGGAGTTATTATTGTATGAATATCCATGAATACCAGAGCAAGCAGATTATGCGTGAATATGGCATTCACGTGCCGGAAGGATATCCGGCTTTTACCGTAGACGATGCAGTAGAAAATGCCAAACGGTTAGATACACCAGTGGTGGTTGTGAAGGCACAGATTCATGCTGGCGGCCGCGGAGAAGCTGGTGGTGTCAAGCTGGCTCGCAGTTTGGATGAAGTCAGAAAATATGCCAAACAGCTTTTAGGGAGCACGCTGGTGACTCGTCAGACCGGTCCACAGGGCAAAAAGGTCAATCGTCTTTTGATCGAAGCAGGTTGTCATATCAAAAAAGAATACTACCTTTCTTTTGTAGTAGATCGCCAGGCAGAATGTGTGGTGATGATGGGCTCTGAATCCGGCGGCATGGCTATTGAAGACGTAGCAGCAGAGTCTCCAGAAAAGATTATCAAAGAATATATCGACCCGGTGATTGGATTGGCTGATTTCCAGGCTCAGCGCATGGCCTATGCCCTTCATTTTGAAAAGCCTACGGTCAAAAAGGCAGCGACTTTCATGAAATATCTTTATCATGTATTTGTAGATAAAGATTGCTCTTTGGCAGAAGTGAATCCTTTGGTGGTCACTGAAGAAAATGATGTGATGGCTCTGGATGCGAAGCTCAATTTTGATGACAGCACTCTTTCTCGTCATCCGGAAATCGTAGCTCTTCGAGATATTACTGAAGAAGACCAGAAAGAAAGAGAAGC
>DJPC01000157.1:3267-3968 GCA_002439665.1 Dialister sp. UBA6422 | reverse complement strand
CTCTATGCGTTTGTATTTCTTTTCTTTGCCATCACCTGGTGGCTATCCATCACCCCTTCCAAGCTGGTTTCCCGCATCGGAAAATGTATGACCCCTTTGCTTTTGATTTTCCTAGCTATTATGCTCATCTCTTCTTTCCTGTTTCCCATGGGAGAAGAAATGGCACCGGTAGAAGCTTATGATAGTCCTATGAAAGCCTTCAGTAGCGCCTTGGTAGAAGGATATAATACCATGGACTGCCTGGCAGGTCTGGTTTTCGGCGTCATTGTCATGGAAGCCATCCGTGAATATGGCCTCACGTCCAATAAAGAAGCCACCAAAAGTGCCCTTCGTTCCGGTCTGGTTTCTACCTTTTTCATGGCTATCATTTATGCCTCTTTGTGCTATTTAGGCTCTAGTTCTGTTTCCATCTTAGGCCATTTGGATAATGGGGCTCCTGTACTGGCTGGTTNNNCTGGTTCTGCTCATTTTTATTTTGGAAATTTTGGTACCATGATTTTAGGTGCCACAGTCATCTTGGCATGCCTCACCACCAGTATCGGCCTCACCGCTTCTTGCGCTGCCTTCTTCCATACCTTAGTACCGAAATTCTCTCATAAAATGTGGGCTTCTTTCTTTGTATTACTCTCTTTTGGCATCGCTCTTTTCGGACTGTCAGCGATCATCAAAGGAGCCATCCCGGTACTTCTTTTCTTATATCC
>DJPC01000157.1:183-3162 GCA_002439665.1 Dialister sp. UBA6422 | reverse complement strand
TATGATGCTTTGAAATTTTTAAAAATTTCCATGGGCAGTGTAGATGCTTTCATGGCTTCTTTACCGCTTGCTTCTTATAGCCTTTCTTGGATTTTATTTTTCCTCTTCGGCACGGTCATGGGCCTTATGTGGAAAGCACTTTCCAGAAAAGAAACCAAAGAAGCTGCAAATATGCCTTTATAAATCCATTCCATGTTTCACGTGAAACATAGAATCCCTAAGAGCGGCCTATCGATATGGCTTATACGCCCATCATCAGATCGCTCTTTTTTATACCTTCTTTCTCTTATTTGAAGCTTCTTTTATACTTGATTTGCATTTGACATTCAATTTCTAGCATGGTAGAATGTGTTCAACATTATAGATGAGGAACAGAATCAGGTCATGGAGCCTTCCAAGAGAGACAGTGGATGGTGAAAACTGTTGAAGCGAAATGACCACGTCAGCTGGGAGTCTCTTTTTTGAATATCCATACCTATGGTACAGAAAAAGCGGTGGATCCGTTATCTCTAAAATTGAGTACTTAGACAAGGTGGTACCTCACAAGAACTTGTGCCCTGTCGGATTTTTCCGGCTGGGCTTTTTTATTTTTCTTTTTTCATCACTGCAGGATGAAAAAAGAAGTGAATCCCTATAGGATATCAAGAGTACATATCCTATCTATCACCTTGGATTCACTATGTCGCTACTTACGTTTCAAGGATTCCCCCGTATAGGCATGAAGTATATCACTTGAAAATGATGTTTCTTCATGCCCTATGACGGAATAGGCTATGAAGGGGATATAGAAAATCAGGAAGATTTTAGAAATCCCCGCAAAAGGAGATTGGCTATGAAAAAACAAAACTATTTAATTCCTATCGGCCTTATGCTATTTGCTTTGTTCTTCGGAGCGGGCAATCTGATTTTCCCTATATTCATGGGACAAAATGCAGGCATTGATACGATTCCTGCCATCATCGGCTTCCTTTTAACTGGGGTGGGATTCCCTATTTTGGCCGTTGCAGCCATCGGATATTCTGGTCACGACTTAGAAAAACTCACTTCCCGCATCCATCCAGGATATGCCATTTTTTACACCGTAGCATTGTACCTTACCATTGGGCCTGCTTTTGCCATCCCTCGTACGGCCACTACGTCTTTTGAAATCGGCATTGCTCCTTTCTTCTCACCAGATATGAAACAAACCGCTCTATATGGTTTTGCTTTCCTCTTTTTCCTGGTTTCCTGGTGGCTTTCTTCTACCCCTTCCAAACTGGTATCTCGTATCGGAAAGGTCATCACCCCGGCCCTTCTTCTATTCCTAGCCATTTTATTCCTCTCTGCTACATTGGCTCCCATAGGCTCCTGGCAGGAAGCTACCCCTTCTTACCAGCCATCCATGAAAGCCCTCACCCAGGGATTCTTAGACGGTTATAATACCATGGATGCTCTGGCAGGATTTGTATTTGGTATCATTGTAGTCAATGCGGTTCGCCAATATGGTGCCAAAAATAATGCAGAAGTAGCTAGTGACACCTTAAAAAGTGGGGTCATCGCCGGCCTCTGTCTGGCTGTGATTTATGTATTCCTCGCTTGCATTGGTGCTAGCTCCGTATCTGAAATGGGTATCAAGGAAAATGGGGCTGATGTGCTGGTCGCTGTAGCTATCCATTATTTCGGAAATTACGGCCGCATTCTCATGGGTCTCATCGTTCTTCTCGCTTGCCTGACCACCAGCGTAGGCCTCATCACCGCCTGCGGAGAATATTTCAAGAAACTGATTCCTGTATTGTCTTATAAATTGTGGGTTATCATTTTCTCCGCGGTTTCCTTTATCATCGCTCTCTTCGGTTTAACCACCATTATTTCTGCAGCCATTCCTGTATTGATGTTCCTGTATCCACTCACCATTTCCTTGATTTTCCTCACCTTTGGCAATTCTCTTTTCGGTGGTGCCAGAAGTGTGTATGTATGTGCTACCCTTTTCACTTTAATCCCTGCTCTGTATGACGGTATCCATACTGCCGGCATCGCACTTCCTGCCGCAGATGCTTTCATGGCTTCCATTCCTCTCTCTCATTATGGCTTGGGATGGATCTGCTTCTTCATCGTTGGAAGCTTGGTAGGTGCCATCATTCATAAAATCAAGTGATGGATTACTCATTCTCCTATCTGCTATGTATGGAATTGAGCGCGTAGTATTTACGGTGGCTAGTTGTTCGCTATTTGGTAGCTAACAACTAGCCACCGTTTTTTGCTCTTTCTATGGGAATGAATATCCAGATACTATAGGAAATATCTCTCTCATTCCTTCTGGTATTTACATACGTAGAAATATGGGCTATGATACAAATATTATGAGTTGTTTGTGACGGTAAACCAATCACCAGGCAATTAGGAACACTTGCCTTTTTTCCTTAGAAAGAGAGATGGGACGCATGACAAAAGAAACAAAAGTGGGTATGATAGCCCTGCTGCTCTGCCTCGTGATAGGCCTCCTATGGTTCTTTGCTCATCCTTTCCAGGAAAAAGACAACGATTCTATCCAAGTGAAAGCTCTCTTTGACAGTGCCCAAGGTCTCCATGTGGGAGGTCATGTGATGTATGCCGGCGTTTCGGTCGGAAAAATCAAACACATTTCCATAGAAAATGGCAAAGCTGTGATCACCTTAGCCATATCCCCTGGGGCTCACATTCCCCAGGATGCACAATTTACTATTGATAGTAATGGCCTTCTAGAAGATTCCCATGTGCGAATTTCTGGTGGAGATATTTCTAAAGGAGAACTGGCAAATGGTACTACGGTAGAAGAATTTCATTCTCATAAAATGGACCAGCTCATGGAAAAAGCAGATCACCTCATGAAAACCGCAGAAGATGTAGGAAAAAACGTAAACCATATGACCGATAGCTTTTCTAAATCATAAATATGTTATAAAAAGCCCCCTTGCTTGTTTCGTCAAGAAAGGGGCTTTTGTTTGTTGTTTGTTGTTTGTT
>DJPC01000157.1:0-131 GCA_002439665.1 Dialister sp. UBA6422 | reverse complement strand
TTTTTCTCAGCCATAAAATTGTTGACTCTTGGTCTATATTATGTCTTGATTTCTTCTTTCAAATTACATATAATAAATCCTATGTGATTGATTAGATAGAGGAGTACCTACCGTGATTGAAGAAATTTTAA
>DJPC01000066.1 GCA_002439665.1 Dialister sp. UBA6422 | reverse complement strand
GGTTTCGTATCATCAGGCATACCGTCTTTGATCCAACGCTGTGCTGCCTTGCCTACGCCGTAAGTGACAGAAACACCGATGGGGATCTGCATCAGGGAGACAGGAATCAGTGTAGCCAGTGTGCTGCCAATCACAGTAGCCCCCAAAGAGCCCAAGAAAGACAAAACTGCTTTCTGACTCACTTCTACTCCATATACACTTCCGATTTTAGAAATCATATACACTTCATTGGCTATTAAAGCCGCTGTACCTAAAAGAGGAGCCGCTACAATGACACCAGCTCTTCCTGCTGCCCAGCGAATCAGCTTTTCTGCTTCTTCATCTCTGTTATCAATGATATGAATCTCCACATCTGCTTCAGGAGAATCTACATGATTGTCCTCGGTCACTGTTTCGCCTTCTACAACAGTAGGTACACTTGGCTTTTCTTTTTCTACGGGAAGTCCTGCTTTTTCTTTAACAACCGGAGCATTTTCACTACGAACCACCGGTATTTTAATCATTTCCTTTTCTTCACTCATAAAAATCCCTCCTTATAATGAACCAGTCGATTCCTGTTTTCTATACACAAAAAATATAAGATGTCCTAACTGATTCTGTGGGTTTCTATGTTCTATTATACAAAAAAATCCCCCTAGGGGGAAGAAAGATTGCTTAGAAAGGAAAGAACACTGACAAAAAACGCATTTTATGTGTGGGATCACCTAACACAGGAACATAGACTTGGCAGCGGGGAATGATTGGCATAGTTTCTTTAACTGATCCATAGGCTTTTATGCCTTTCATTCCCCTGCGAAGTATAAAAATGGTTTGGCAGCCAGTCCCAATATTCCATATGTCACATCATTTTGACCCACCAATAGACCAATGGATACAGAAGGAAGAGAAAAGCCAATGTGGTAGTGAGGAAGGAAGATTCTGCCAAATTCACATTGAGTTCATACAGCTGCGCTGCTGCGACAGCAAAGATGGCTGTAGGTGCTGCAGCGGCTAAGACTACGCAAGTAATCATGGCCGGATCGCTAATGAAGCAAATGGTCAGCCCATAAAGTGCCACTGGGAGAAGCAAAAATTTGACAGGAAATATGGGCCACAGTTTCCAAGCGTATTCTCTAGCACTTTGTAGATTTAAATCGTATCCCACAGGAATCATGCCCATCCAAGCACTGGCGTGAATGAGAATGGTAAAAAGAGTATTTACGGCCATAGGCTTTTCCACATGACACCCAGCCAGCAGGAGACCTATCACCACACCCACAGCGGGGAGCTGATTCCAGGTAAAAAGCATTTTTAACAAATGAATTTCCATTTTCCCTGTTTCTCCCTGGTGAGCCCATTTGTCGTAGTAATATTGCCCCATAGGAAAACAGAAAAGAACAATAATTAAAATTTGCGGAATGGCAATGAGCTGCACATAAGCAAATCCGATAGCCCCATAAAGCACATAGGCACAAAGTCCCGCCAAGGTACCAATGTTTCCAAGCATCATGGAAATCATGTAACTGCCCTGGGCGCGAGGATCCTTAAATCGATTCTTTTCTAATCCGTAAAAGACAAGTACAGGCAGAAAACAAATAGGAATAGTAGAAATAGGAAGCCACAATAGTTCCAAGGTCACATGGACAGACCAGAACGAAACCACCGATAGAAAAGTGCAGACCCCCACTACGTTGGCCTTAATGATTTTATGAAGAATATCTTGTGAAAGTCCCCATTTTTTGAGCCACATACCTAAAGCAAGAGGCAGCAAAATATCAGCAAATACAATTAAGAAACGAGAATCCAATCTATACCGGCCTCCTTTATATACTTTTACCTATGGAAAATGCATCCTACGAAAATAGATTTCTTATTTGATGTCTCTTAATAATCGACTGAAATCTTTGGGAAGCGGTGCTTGAAATGTTTTTCCTTCCAAGTTTTTTAAACTCTCAAGGTCACTAGGAAAGGTGATCTGAAAGGCATGAAGCATCTGTCTTCCTATATGCAGTTTTTCTGACGCACTAACGCTCTCTGGATTGCCATATTTCCGATCCCCCAAAAGTGGATGTCCCAGGGACGAAAAATGGATGCGAATTTGATGGGATCGACCTGTCACAAGGGTTACAGAAACTAGGGTCGCTAAAATTCCTTGGATAGAAAGATGTGCTATAACGCGATACCGACTTTCAATAGGCACAGCTCCTTTTTTTGGTACTTTAGAGAAAGTCACCTGATTGGTCTCATGATTCTTCACCAAGTATCCTTTCAGAATGCCGTCTCCCTGAAGCACACCATAGACTAGGGCTTTATATTTTTTTCTAAGCCTATGGTCTTTAATCAATCGATTCAATTCCTGCAGTCCCAATATCGTTTTCCCAGCCAAGACCAATCCGCTGGTATTGCGATCCAGCCTATTACAGACCGAAGGTTTCACCGTAGATGTCACCTGATTGTGCAAATAAGAAAGAAGCCCATCATTTAAAGAGGCTGTCCCACTGCCGTCTCCCTGAGATAACAATCCTGCCGGTTTATTTAAAACCAAAAGATTTTCATCTTCATATACAATGTATTTGGCAAAATCATTCCACTTCCCAGCGGGTATTTTTTCTTCCTGCTGTCCCATGAAATGAAGCAAAGTCTCTTCAGAAAACCATACCGTCACTACATCTCCGGTTTTTAGTTTTTCTCG
>DJPC01000050.1:3488-4492 GCA_002439665.1 Dialister sp. UBA6422 | reverse complement strand
TCGGAGTAAATCATGATTGGTTCCAGATCCAGATTTGCATTCTTCTTCAATGCTACAGCATCCAGCTGTTCTACAAATCCAGGGAAGCCCTTAGCAGAAATTGTGGTGATCATCTGAACGACCAGCTTCTTGCCGCGGTTTCTATCGCCCATAAGTTCGAAGCGGTTAGCCACTTCTTCGCCAGCCTTTTTCCATGCTGGGGTAACATGACGACGGCCTTTGGCATCGCAGCCCATGTTCGGAGCACCACCGAAACCTGCTACGTTATTCTTGGTTGCTGTAGAAGAGTTGCCGAAACGGTCAATCTGCATGGTGGAGCCAATGAACATATCAGCAGCATAATGGCCAGCAGCCTGGCAGAATGCACGGTTGGAACGCATGGTGCCATCTGGTCCAATAGCAAAGATATCTGGACGAGCTTTGATATAATCTTCCATACCTACTTCAGAACCGAAGGAATATACAGCCTGTACCCAACCGGTTTCAATAGCTGGGATCAAGGTCGGATGTGGATTCAGTACCCAGTGGGTGCAGATCTTACCCTTGAGACCTAAAGATTCGCCAAAGGTCGGGAGAAGAAGTTCTACAGCAGCTGTATCATAGCCAACGCCGTGGTTCAGTACCTTGACACCATATTCAGCATAGATACCTTTGATAGCCATCATAGCTTTCATGATGCGATCGTCAGTGATTTTAGCTGGATCTCTGGTGAAGAGTGGATTCAGCATGTATGGAGTTGGGCTTTCAATGACGAAATCAACCCAGTCAGCTGGAATATCTACTCTTGGCAGTTTATCAACAATCTTATTGACCTGGAATACAACGATGCCCTGGTTGAATTTGGTAGCTTCCACAATAGCCGGGGTATCTTCTGTGGAGAAACCGGTATAAATGTTACCATCTTTATCAGCTGCATCAGCACATACCAGAGACACTCTCGGTACCAGGTCGATGAAGTAACGGGAATACATTTCCAGGTAGGTATGAATAGCACCCAGTTCTAC
>DJPC01000050.1:0-3425 GCA_002439665.1 Dialister sp. UBA6422 | reverse complement strand
TCCAGTTTTCTAGCAATGCCCTTATCAAATACATCGAGATGTTCCGGAATAGACAAAGTGGACTGAATCATATGGAGATCATGTACTTTTTCCGGATCTACTTTGCAAAGTTCTTTTGCAAGGAAATCAGCCTGTTTCTGGTTATCCCCTTCAATATTGACTTTGTCACCTGGGCGAAGGATTGCTTCCAAAAGTTTGGCAGTATTAGCAGCATCTACGATTTTACCGTCTGCATAGACAGCACCTGCTTTGACTCTTTCAGCAGTGTCATCGCCTCTGGTATGCCAGTTCTTATTGCATGGTTTAATTTCTAACATGAATAGACTTCCTTTCATTTAAAATATAAGGTAAATAATAATATACAGGTTCTCATTATTTCTGAATATATATATTATACGTTATATGTATTATCATAGAACAAGACATCTGTCAAGTTCATTTCCCTTTGGCTACTTGTTAGTGACAAGATACTAAACAAGTAACCGATACATCTCTACTACTTAAAAGAAAAGTGTAGTTAAGAAATAGAATACAGATGGGAAGAGGAGGCATCCCAAGCCAGTAAAGAACGTAGCTGTCATAGCTGCATAAGGAACGAGTTTTGGATTGACAGCGGCCATACCGGCAGCGGTACCGGAAGTGGTTCCCATAAGACCGCCAAATGCCATAGCAGCCTGTGGGTTATTGATGGACAGCGGCTTTGCCACAAATGGAGTCACTACCATGACCAGTACGGATTTGACAACACCAGCAGCGATAGAAATCGCAATGACTTCAGAAGAAGCACCCAAAGCAGCCCCAGTAACTGGTCCTACAACGAAGGTAGCTACACCAGCACCGATTGTTACCAAATCTACCGCACTGGTATATCCCAAAGGATAAGCCACAGCGATGCCAGCTACGAGACAAATAAATTCACCAATAAAGAGAGAAGCCACACCGCGGAAACCAATCTTTTTGATTTCACGAAGATCAGCACCAAAAGCGGTGGATACAATAGCGAAATCTCTAAACATAGCACCGCCTACTAGACCCATGCCAGCAAAAAGCGGAACATCGGCAATACCCTTGCTGCCTCCGGTGAGTTCACCACCAATATAAGCCAGAACCAAGCCTAAGAAAATAGCAATAGCACTGCCATGGACACGGCCCTTTGTGAGAGCTCCTAATTTATAAGCCACATAGGTAATAATCCCTAAGAGCATGAATCCAAAGACCATGCCATTTTTAACAAACAATTTTGTAATCATTGCTGCAATATCCATGATATTTCTCCTTCTTATATGAGTCGTTACTTGTTAGTTGTTTGGATTTTTGATAAGCAACTAATAAATAGCAACATGATTATTTACTCTGATTATGAGCCAGATCTTTAGCAGAAGCTTCTTTGCTATGTTTACCAGTCAGTACTGGAATCAGGAGGAAGCAAACAGCTACAGCCAAGACACCACTTAAGATAGCAACCACACCGCCGGAAAGAGCAGCTGCTACATTCTGAATAGAGCTCATAGCTACAACGACCGGAATGTACATAGCAGACCACCATTTGATCCCTGCTTCTTCTGGTGCTTTCATAATGCCCTTTTCCTGTGCCCAGGCAGAAATAATAATGAGGAGCAGCATAGCAAAACCAACACCGCCGATATTAGCAGATACCCCGAGGAGTGCCCCTAGTACATCGCCAATGATATTGCCTACCATAAAGCAACCTGCCAATAATGCAACACCATAAATAACCATAATAAAACCTTCCTTTCTCACCACCGATTTTGGAGCGTTATATATGTAGAGCTTCTTCTCTCCCGAAGAAGCTTAGTACAGCTTTTTATTCCTATGGGAAATCATTTATTTTTGTTATAATAAGGAAATGAGCCGTATAGGAATGAACCACAAATTGACGCTCTTGACTTTCAGTCATAGTATACGAAATAAATATATGAAATAAAAATTTTTTACCCTAAGATGCAAATGTGAAAGGGTAAGATGCACCTCGATTATTAGATATTCATTTGAATTTTTATATTATGCAAAGAATGCATAATGCAAGAAATGAGAAATGGTGGAATGGAAGCCCAATAGATACAACCTCCTACCATACCCTTGATTCAGAAAGGAAGACTATATGAAATGATGAGTTCATCTTGGATCGTTGGCATACAACATGTCTGGTTTGGTATTTCTATTTTTCTCCTCCTTCTGCTTCTCATTGCTCGTACTACATTTTTTAGAGAAGCCATATCGGCCAAATCATTTAGCCCCAAACACAATGTACTCTTCATCATTATTTTTGGCCTCATGGGACTTTGTGGTACCTATTGGAATGTCAGTGCCGGTGGAGGCATCATCAATTTCCGTGCAGTAGGTATTATTTTGGGAGGATTTGTGGGCGGTCCTATCGTAGGCACCGCAGTGGGTGTCATTACAGGACTTCACCGAGCTTTCTTCATTGAAACAGATGCTTCTTTTATCCACGGCGGACTCTCTATCATCCAGGGCATGGCAGCTGGCTTTTTATCTGCTAAATTGAAGAGCCATCACCATAACCTATGGATGTGGAGCCTTCTGGACGCAGCCATATTAGAGGTTTTATTCTGGCTTTTTTATGCTTTTCTCACCTGGCCGGAAACAGTATCTCATCCATGGGATTTCTTCGATTTATCCATTCCGATTCTAGTGACCAATACCATTGCCATCAGTCTATTTTACATGGTGCTAGAATTTTTCATCCATCAGCGAGACAGCGAAAAAACCCAAACCACAAAAAATACCTTCAATGCGGTAATCACCTTATTTAGTACCTTACATGATGGATTTAAAGCTTTTAACGTTTCTAAAATCACAGAAATCGTCACCTCCGCTCTTCCTAACCTCATATGGACAGCAGTTATTTATAACAATCACGTCTATACCCGTACCGCCTACCACACCGAAGCTGACAAGAATCAAGGAGAAGCAGAAATTGCTATTTTGAAATTGCAAAAATCCCTTCCCCCCATGCCTCACCTAGCCACCCTTCCTGTGACCTATAAAGGAGAAGCGGTAGGATATATCATCGCTGCCAAGAGTAAAGGCGAAAATTTCACCAATATGGGAACTGAATTCCTTCATGGCATTTGTCATATACTAGAAGCCATTTATGAATACGATAAAATGAAGGAAGAAGAAAATCTCTTAGCTGAGGCAGAAATCAGAGCTCTCCAGGCACAGATCAATCCTCATTTCCTCTATAATACACTGGATGCCATTATATGGCTGGCAGAGGCAGGGGAAAAGGAACAGGTGATCATGATGGTAACGGCGTTGTCAGATTTTTTCCGTACCACCTTAAGCAAGGGAAGGGATTACATCACAGTAGAGGAAGAAGAATCCCATATTCGAAGTTATCTTCAGATCCAGAAGTTCCGCTATCAGGATATTCTGGAATA
>DJPC01000153.1 GCA_002439665.1 Dialister sp. UBA6422 | reverse complement strand
TCAAAAATGTTGATAGAGAAGATGGAGTAAGATATTTTCTCTCTTTAGGAAAGACTTCTTTATTTTAAAAATGAGAGAAAAACACAGCTAGGTTTTTGATATATGTGCCATTTTTATAAATTTCGACTGAAAGTCATAAAAAATCAAGTGCGTTTTTTTACGTAAAATGGTACAATAAGTCATACCCTTGTATGGAAGCGATACATTATGGCATTCTATTTTTCATTGATATTTGAATATGATGAAAAGCGGACTGTGTCATGGATGTTACATATCAAGGTCCATAGAGTAGTGATAGGTTTTAGAAATTAGACAACATAGAACATAGAAGTGACCTATGATTCAATTATTTTTTATTATCCATTAGGTTGGGATTTTTCAAATTCTTTAGATACATTGAGGTGGAATATATGAAAATAGAGAAAGTATTGAAATGGTTTGTGATGGCGATTTTACTCGTCCTAGGAGTACTTGGATCTGCTAGAGCAGCTGATGTATCACAGGAGGCAGTACTTAGCGGGAAAGTGATCTATGTCATCGCCCCTATGACCCCGGTCAAAGAAGGGGATGTTCTAGTGAGCGTAGATTCTTTGGTAGGAGCTGTACCAGCTGCACGAGCTGATGCAGATGGGGTTGTGAAAGAGGTCTTAGTCAAAGTGGGAGATCACATAGATAAGAAAGAGTCCGTCGCAGTGGTGGAAACAAACTAAGAGGAGGCTTGTGGGATGTTGAAAAAGAAAATAGAGCGCCTGGCCCTATCTATTGGACTAGCATTATCCTGCGTAGCACCATCTATGGCCGCCCAGGAATTTCTGCCTGTATCTGAAGTGAGAGAGGGTATGCACGGATATGCCAAGACTGTAGTAGAAGGCACTAAAATCGATACGTTTCAAGTGGATGTACTAGGGGTCATGAAAAATAAAGGGGCTACTGGTGGCGATTTGGTGCTAGTTAAAGTATCTGGGCCACTGATTGATAAAACACTAGGTATTGCACAAGGAATGAGCGGAAGCCCTGTATATATCAATGGAAAATTATTAGGGGCCATTGCCTATGGATTTCCACAATCCGAAGGTCGCATCGGCATGGTCACTCCTATTGCAGACATGATTAATCTCTGGATGGCCAATGACCAAAATGACAATGGACTCACGCCAAAACCATCGAAGGATTTGATTCCTTTAGAAACACCTTTGATGGCTAGTGGGTATAGTGCATCTGCCATGGATTATTTGTCTGATAAAATGAAAGATTTTCACATGGTTCCTTATGCAGCGGCTTCTGTAGAAGCTGACAGCACAGCTCGTCCATTAGAAGCAGGAGGTGCTGTGGCGGCTACACTGGTCACTGGAGATTTGAAATTGGGAGCTGTGGGTACGGTCACTTACGTAGACGGAGATCACATGGTGGCTTTTGGACATCCCTTTCTGGATAAAGGGAATGCCCAGTATTTTATGCATAATTCCTATATTATGACTGTGATTCCTAGTCGAAATATTCCTTTTAAGTTAGGAACCGTAGGGGCTGAAATCGGGACCATCAATCAAGATCGAGGTGCTGGCATCAGTGGGATTTCCGGAAAACTTCCTGAATCTGTGGGACTTCATGCGGAGGTACTGGATACAGATACAGGGAAACTGGATCATCTCAACGTACAGATGATTCAAAATGAAGCCATGCTACCTACTTTATCAGTGACATCCATTTATAATGCCATAAGCAATACTTTGGATAGGAAAGGGGAAGGTACTGTCTCTTTGTCCTATACATTGTATCCGAAAGATTTGAAAAAGAAACCTTTTACCAGGACCAATATGTACTGGTCCTCCAAAGACATCGCCGAACGTAGTGTGGATGAGATCTATAATGTGATTCGTTTGCTAGAACAGAATCGCTTTGAAAAATATCCTCTCAGTCATATCAACGTGGATATGGAAGTGACCAAAGAAAGAAAAACAGCACAGCTTCTGGATGCCTCGGCTTCTCCTATCATAGTAAGTCCTGGAGATACGGTATATATCAGGGCACGGCTGCAGCCTTATAGAGGAGACATTTTCTATAAAGACTTAACCTTTACAATCCCTAAAGACCAGCCCTATGGAGATATGATGCTGGAAATTCGCGGGGGCGGAGTGATTCCTTTGCCTTACTTGATTCAGCAGCAGAAGTATAACTTAACGGATGAGATTATTAGTCGTTTGCAAACCTATAAAGATTTCAATGACCTTCACGATCGTCTCATGGGAGAGGACAAAAATAATCAAATCGTGGCAGAAATTATTGATCCTGATATCAGCATGATTTCCAAAGATGAAGAGGGAGTCAAGAAAGCGGAAATTCAGGAAAAGAAAGTAACAGAAAAGCCAGATTACTTAAAAGAAAGCGCAGCAAAAGAAGAAGCAGAAAAAGACACTCCGAAGAGCCGCGTGGATACAGACTATGTAGTGTATGGGGATGGACAATTTACGTTCCACGTGATGGCACCGGCTGACCGGGATAAAGCCTTGAAAAAACTGGCTAAGAGCAAGCAGAAGGCTGTGGCAGCCATGAGCAATAAGGAAAAAGAACAGCTAGATAAAAACCAGGAAGAAAAGAAATAACCGCTATCCATGCGTAATTGGTGACTAGAAGAGGATTGGACCTTAGAGAGTAAGAGATCTAAGAAGTACTACAATCCCAGCAAGACATATTTTCTAATCCCCATCTTCAATCTCTGGTTACGTAAAACAATGAAAGGAGGGATCATCGGTGTCGTTTTTGGAATCATTAGGTCGTTACACGATAGGTGTATTTCATCAGCTAGGAGCGGTGATACTTCTTCTTTGGGAAGCAGTTAAAGAATTGGGTGCTTTTCGTGGTAGAGAGACATGTAAGCAGTGCTTGGATTTAGGAGTTCTTTCATTTCCTATTGTGGCACTGACCTTGTTATTTACAGGAATGGTTCTTTCCGTGCAAATTGCGGGAGAATTGACCAAGTATGGCGCTGATTTTACCGTAGGTGGTATCGTAGCTATCGGTATGGGACGTGAATTGGGACCAGTGTTATGTGGCGTCGTATTGGCTGGTCGTGTGGGCGCTGCTATTACAGCAGAGATTGGTACCATGCGTGTCACTGAACAGATCGATGCTCTTCGCTGTATGGCTGTGAGCCCTGTTGGATATTTGGTGGTTCCTAGGCTGATTGCTTGTATGGCGATGCTTCCTATTTTAAATGTGTTTGGTGTGGTTATTGGCGTAGGGGGAGGCATGATTGTGGCCGCTTTGACCCATGGTGTTTCATCCTATGTATTTATGCATTCTATTCAAGTATTTTGCGTGCCTTCTGACTTGTATATTGGGGTATTAAAATCTGTTGTATTTGGTATGATTGTAGCCTTGGTGGGATGCGATCGAGGCATGACTTGTACCGCTGGGGCAGAAGGCGTAGGAAAAGCTACGACCCAATCAGTGGTGTATTCCATTATCATGCTCTTTGCGGCTAATTACTTACTATCTTCTATTCTTTTCTGAGGCGGTTTATGATTGACATTCGACATGTATATCAAACGTTTGGAGATAGGCATATATTAAAAGATGTGAGCCTATTTGTGAAAGATGGAGAAACCATGGTGATTTTAGGGGCTTCGGGCTCTGGTAAATCTACATTATTGAAATTAATCATTGGCCTATTGAAACCTACCTCAGGCGAAGTATGGGTTCATGGAAAAAATATGGCAGTTCTTTCTGAAAAAGAACTCAATGAAGAACGACGCCATATGGGCATGGTTTTTCAATATTCTGCGCTATTTGATTCTATGACAGTGAAAGAAAATGTGGCTTTTGGTCTTCGTATGCATACTAAGCTATCTGAAGAAGAAATAGAACGCATTGTAGCGGAAAAATTAAAACTGGTGGGATTGGAAGGAATTGAAGATTTGATGCCATCCAATTTATCAGGGGGCATGAAAAAAAGAGTCAGTTTGGCTAGGGCGATTGCCTTAGAACCAGAAATCATTCTTTACGATGAACCCACAGCGGGACTTGATCCTATCCGATCGACGGATATTAGTTTACTCATCAAAAATACACAGAAAGTGATGCATGCCACCAGTGTGGTGGTTACCCATGATTTACGATCTGCTTCCATGATAGCGGATCGCATGGCATTTTTGTACCAAGGCTCGTTTTTGGCTATTGGAAAACCAGAAGAGCTATATCACTCATCAGATGAAAGGGTGAAGCAATTTATGAATGGACTTCCGTCCAATCCAGAATTATTGAAAGAAGGTGATGCCTTGTGAAATGGTCTACAGAAGCAAAAGTCGGAGCCTTTGCTTTGGTCGGCATTGTACTTTTTGCAGGTATCATGATTCATTTAAGTCATATGGTTCTTTTCGGGAAAAGCGGTTTTCATGTGATTGGATATTTCCAAGAAGCAGAAGGGATTGAACCAGGGAATCCTATTCATTATGCTGGTGTAGAAGTGGGTATGGTGGATCGCATTGCTGTAGAAAATGGAAAGGCTGTACTCACGCTTCGATTTTATAATGATGCCCAAGTACCAAAAGATGCTGAATTTTCTATACAGACTAGCAGTGTCATGGGAGGCCGCTTTGTTAAAGTATCTGGTGGACATCAAGAACGAGGATTTTTAGCTGATGGCATGTCAGTGAAAGGTAAGGCAGCACCTGGCATTGATGAAGCCATGGATAAGATGGATAAGCTCATGAATTCAGCCCAAACCATGCTAGATGGAATCAATACTGTGGTGGGAGATCCAAAATCTCAAAAAAATGTGAAAAATAGTCTACAAAATTTTGATACTGTTTCAGAAAATTTAGCGATCTTGACAGCACAAGGCATTCAGACAGCCAATGAAATCCATGGAATCACCTCACAAATCAATACCATGCTTTACCAGCTTAATGGGGATGGCAAAGCGACCAGTGATGTGAGAAAAATTATGGACAATATGGTGGTAGCTTCTGAAAATGCAAAGGTCATTTCTGCCAATGCGAAAGATATTTCTGGAAAAATTAATGGATTTGTGAACGGAAATCACAATTTAGATGTATCTGTTTCCGGGGAATTGTTATATAATACTAAGAAGGATGATTTTTCACCAAATCTGTTCCTCCGTATGGGAGGTGACTCCTATGGACTTCTGGGGATAGAATCCATAGGGAATGATCCAGTCTATGATGCTATGTTTGGTCAAATGAGAGGGGACTACGGTGTCCATGCTGGTATTATTCGAAATAAATTGGGGGCAGGCGGAGATTATTCAGCCAACAGATGGAAGTTTTCTGCGGATTTGTTTGATCCAAACAATTTGACAGTTCGTGTCCGTGGATCCTACAATTTGAGTGATAATTTGTTCATTACAGGTCAATCTATTTTCCCACATAGCCGTAGGGATGGCGGAGAATATATTGGACTGGGCTATACCTATTGATAGCTTACTACATAAAACATCTAACTGAGAAGGGAAGAAACTTTATGAAGACATATACCTATCGTGTGCTGGCTGCTTCTATCGCATTGGCTCTTTCTATGGGCGTAGGGGTAGAAGCAAAAAGTGTTGAAACAAAAACCGTGACAGACCCAGCCATTACCCAGAAAGCCATTGAAGCGCAAATGAATCAGAAAACATCGGATAAAACGGTGAACTTCAATAACATGCTGCTTCAAAAAAATCTGGGAGATGCTATTGCTGATGTAGCGGCTCCTGAAGCAGCCAACTTGGATATCGATCTCAAAGGGGCTGTCACCACAGCTATTCAGAATAATAGAGATATCACCCTTGCAGAATTGCAGCGCAAAGAAGCTGAAGCTGATGTAAGCGCAGCAGCTGCTAAGAAAAATCCATCTTTGAGTTACAGCTGGACAGGAAGCCAGAGTAAAGCAGATTTAGCTAGAGTACGGGGAAGCGATAATCGCTCCTATAGTCAAAGTTTGAATGTCACCTGGCCAGTATGGACTTTTGGTAAGGTAGAAGGGGCCATTGATGCCGCTCGCTACGCTAAAAATATTGCAGATCTGGATGTTTACAAAACAGAAGCTGATACCAAACTGGCTGCAGTACAGGCATACTACCAGTACTTGGAATCTATTAAATTAGCAGATGTAGAAGCACAGTCTGTCAATGACTATGCGAACCATTTGAACAATGTACAGCAGCAGTTCGATGCTGGTATTGTAGCAAAATTGGATGTACTCACTTCTAATGTATCTTTGGCGAATGCTAAGCAGAAAAGTATTGCAGCTAATAATACCAGAGATGTGGCAGAGGCAAACCTCAATAACATCATGCGTATTCCTATGAATACTAAGCTCAATGCAGTGGATAAAGAATTCCCACAGCCAGCCTTTGATTTGACCATGGATCAGGCGATTTTGATGGCTCAGAAATATCGTTGGGAACTGGTACAGGCTGATTATGGTGTCAAAGCAGCCCAGGCATCTCTTCGTTCCGCTAAAGCAGGTTATATGCCAACTGTCAGCGTAGGTGGCGGATATGGCTGGAATGATGCGGCTATTTCTGGATTTGATAAAGATAAATGGAGCGTCCAGGGCGGACTTTCTTGGAATCTTTGGGATGGCGGTGCTACGGAGGCTTCTGTCAAGAAAGCCGATGCAGCACTGAAAGCAGCTCAGGAATCTTTACTTCAGGCTAGAGAAAAGATTGAGCTCGAAGTTCGCCAGGATTACCTCAATATTCTTTCTTATAAAGAACAGATTCGTGCGGCAGAAGCTTCTGTAGCACAGGCAGAAGAAGCTTATAAGATTGCTACCGTTCGTTATAGCAGTGGCGTAGGTATCAACTTGGATGTATTGGATGCAGAATTGCAGCTCAATACCGCTAGAACCAACTATATCACTGCCCTCTATAATTACAACATTGGCCTAGCTACTCTGGAACATGCGATGGGCATTCCAGCTGTGGTGCATCAGGAATTTGAAAAGACAAAATAGTGACAATTCGTTCATTTAATTTTTAAGGAATACCATGTCATGGTTGTTGCTGGTTGTTGGTTTCTTGAAACTAATAGCCAGCAGAACAATATTTTTTATTAGGAGCAAGCTGTGGAAAGTGGAAGCAAACTGAAATGGTGGCTAAATAGCATAGCAGCTTTTATCTTTATTTTGCTTTGTATTATTTATCTACTGATTCGTCCCATTATTGTGCAAAATCTAGAACCGGTACTGAAAGAGAAAGCCGGGGAAAGAATCAATGGCACTCTTTCGTGGGACATGATGGATATCGATCCCAACCTAGACCTTTCCTTTACCAACCTGGTACTCAAAGATGCCAATGGGGAGGATGTATTACAGTCCCCTTCTTTGACTGTGGGTTGGTCCATGTCTGCTCTTTTTAATTACCTGCTATTTCACGGTGGCATAGCCGATGTGGTTCGAGATATTCATGTAGAAACACCGGATGTGCATCTTAGTGAAAATTCCAATGGGAAGTGGAATGTAGAATCCATTTTGAAACCATCTTCTGATACAGATAATGGTACATTCACAGGACGTCTCCTGGTACAAGGAGGAACGGCGGCTGTTACACTTTCTGATCAAAACACCTATGATTTTACTGGTGTGAATACTACATTGGCCTGGGATGAAGAGGGGAAAATCACAGGGCCTTTTGATGGGGAAGTATTCCAAAGTCATTTTAATGGAGATTTGAATTTTACCAGTACCAGCAAGCTGGAAATCAATATGAAAACCGATCCGGTTTCGCTCAAATCATTGCAGCCTCTATTGAATGAGTTCCCGCAGGTATCGCAAAAACTAGAAGTAAACAATGGGACAGGAGAAGTGACCAGTGCCAAGATCTGGAAAAGTGATGGCACTGTAGCTTACCATGTCAAAGGTCATATCAATGATGCTGCTCTTCGCTATGAAAATGATATTCTGGCTGATGGAGCAGCCTTTTTTGATATTGAAAATGGTGAGGTTTCTATCAAGGAAGCTTCTTTTCGTCTCAATGATCAAAAATTTTCTGGAGAAGGAATCATTCATATAGATGAATCGAATCCGCTCTTTCAAGGCCATATGACTTTGGATCAAGTGGATATGGCATCTATACTTTCTAAAGAAGACATAGCCGGCATTGTGTCTGGAGATGTATCTTTCTGGGGAAACACAAAGGATCCCTATGTATCTGGAAATGTAGTGGTTATCCAAGGACGTTATCAAAATTTCCAGGTATCTAAGGGAAGTGTGGGATTTACCTATGGAGATGGGCAAATTTCTATCCCTTATGTGAAAGCCGATGCAGCTGGTGGACACTTGGAAGGTCGCGGTTTTTATAACATGTCTTCTGGTGCATTTTCTGCTGATGTGACAGCAGAAAATCTATCTTTGGATAGTTTACCTATTTCGTCCTCTCCTTCTGGGGTGATTAGCGGTTCTGCTTCAGCCCAAGGGACTTATCATGAGGGGGATTTCTATGTCAATAAGGCTTCGTTTACTGGAGATGGCAATCAACTTTCCTATCAAGGGGCCTCTGCAGGACATATCAGTGGATTTGGTACCTACCATGAAGGAGACTGGAATGGCTGTGCTTATGGTAGGGATGTATCCTATGATGGTATCTCTTTAGACACTATCTCTGGTATGATTGCTTCCCGCCATGGAGTGATGCAAGTAGATTATCTGACAGGAACCTCCGGAGAAGGGGCGTTTACCTTAAACGGATCTTATGGGGATACCATGGATTTGAAAGGAGAGGTTTCTGCTTTTGATCTATCTTTACTGTCCGGTGTGACTGGGATTGATATGGCCGGTCAAGGCTCTGGGGCATTTCATATCATGGGAACTGTGGATAATCCCACTGGCGATGGTCATATCACTGCTAGAAATGGACATATTGGTAAAGCCAATTATGAATCCATTGATGGGAAATGGGCGCTTTATGATGGAAAAGCTCATATTTCTTCTTTGATGTTTAAGGGGCCAAAAGGACAACACACTCTTTCCGGAACGATTGGGATAGCAGCTCCTCATGCTTTACAGCTCCAAATGAAGACAGAAAAGGCAAGGATTGAGGATTTACTTTCTGTAGCTGATCTCTCTTATCCTGTGACAGGGTGGATGGAAAATACTATGACCATTGGAGGCAGCATAGAAAATCCATCGATTTCTGGTGATTTCCTGGCTTGGAATGGTTCTGTCATGGGCGAATTATTTCAGAGTATGTCTGGAGAATATTCGTACAATGACAAAGGGATCACTTTGAATAATGGCTTAGCTTACATTTATGATGGGGCAGTCGTGGCCAGTGGTACCCTTGGAAATGATGCCATTCATATGGACGTATCACTCCATGATATTGATATAGATAAAATGCTTCCCAATCGAGGAATTCATGGCAAAGTGAATATGATAGGGAAAGCTTCTGGAACGATGGACAATCCCATGTTTGATGGGACCTTATCCAGTAGAGATATTGCTATCGGTGGTACCCATTTGTATATGATTTCTACTGGTATCCATTATGAAGATCATTTGGTATCCTTAGATGATGGTGCTTTCCGTCAGCAGGAGGGAACTTTCAAATGGCGTGGAAGTTATCATACGCGTAGCGGTAAGGTACAGGGGGTTCTTTCTTTTAATGGATGGAATATCAAAGAAGCACTGAAACTTTTTAAGTTACCTTCTTCTGCAGTAGATGGTACTGTACAAGGCGGAATGCGTATCGGTGGCACTTTAGATAATCCCAATGTGGACTTCAAAGCCAAGGTACTTGGTGGCCATTTGGGTCATACGCCGATTGGAGAAGGGCATATTGATTTTTCCTATATGAATCAGGCGCTATCGATTCGTCAGTTTCAGATTCCTGTAGGAAATGGTATGCTAGCTGCTGAAGGATCTATGAATAGCCAAGGCGATTTGGATATGCAGATTGCAGCGAAAGACATGGATGTATCATGGATTCCTGAGGTGATGGAACAAAAGAATATGAAGGTAGGCGGAAATCTGACAGCTGCTTTGACCTTATCTGGCAATAAGGAAGAACCGGAAGCAGACCTATCAGTTACGGTGGATCATCCAAGCTATGGGGATATAGAGTTTGATCAGTTTACGCTTCTTGCTAATGCCAGTCATAATGTGGTGACTGTGCAGAATGCTTTACTTAACAAGGGCATATATCGTGCCAGCCTTAAAGGGACTCTTCCAGGAAATCTGTTTACTGGAAGTAAGACAGATAAAGCCGTACCTATGGACCTGGATGTCAACTTAGATCAAGCGGACATGAATATTTTGGGCCTTTTCTGGAAACCGGTTACAGCAGCCAGTGGGCCTATCAAAGGACATGTGAAAATCGCTGGTAGCTATCTGGATCCTATGCTTTTAGGCGGCGTATCTGTTAGCAATGGACAAGTATCTTTGATGACCATGGAAGAACCTGTCAGTCCGATCAAGCTTAATCTTTCATTCTCAGGACATGAAGCAGAACTGGATGGTAGTGCTGCTTTTGGAAAAGGATTGGCATCCATTAAAGGTTCTCTGGCATGGCAAGATATGGCTATTACTCATTATGATGGGGAAGCTCATATTCATACACCAGATATCAACTCTACCTATTTCAAAGGAGCTATTGATGGAGATTTTACCTTAGGCGAAGTCTTTGCCAAGCCCGGTATCTCTGGCCATCTTTCTATTCACGATGCCACAGTGGATGTGCCACTTTCTCTCTTGTCAGATTCTGAAGATTCTTCCATGAATCTATTGACTAAACTAGACATCACCATTGGTGATAATGTACGGCTCTACAATAGTGCGCTATATGACTTAATGGTCAAGGGAAATATCAATATGATGGGGCCTTTATCAGCGCCAATCATGACTGGCCGAGTCAATGTAGACAAAGGCACTGTAAAAATCAATATGTCTGAATTCAAAGTGAATGAAGCCCGGGCAGTATGGGGTGGCACGCCGGGATCTTTCTTGCCAGTGATTTATGCCAAAGCAGATACTAAGGTAGGGCATTATGCCATTGAAGCAGAACTCAATGGTCCTCCTGGAGATATGAAGACCACGTTCCATAGTGAGCCGGCTTTGAATGATTCTCAAATCGTCATGCTTCTTACTTTGCACCAAGATCCCACCAAAGATAGTAGCGGTGCTATGGAAGGCGCACTGTTCAATGCAGGACTTACCATGGCTTTTGGTGGCTCTATGCAGGAATTCATGAAAGATACCATTGGTCTTGACTATATCAGTATCACATCTAGTTTGACAGATTATTATGATAATGTAGACGATAATCATACAGGGTATTACTATATTAAGATCGGTAAATATTTGTTCAATGATTTCATGCTTACAGCGACGATGGGTGTGAATAATGATGATAAGAGCCTGGGGCTCCATTATGATTTTAATTCCCATCTGGGTCTTTCTTCATGGTATAATACAAATCATGATAGTTATGTTGGAACTGATTGGAGTTTCAAATTCTAGGAGATATACATGCTGGAAGATTATAAAAACTTTCTCGCTGGGCTCGAAACATTGAGCCGCGAAGAGGAAGCCCATTTATGGAAACAATATAAAGAGGAAGATGCGCTAGAAGCCAGGCAGTCATTGATTGAGCATTATCAGCCACTGGTATTTCGAGAAGCCATGAAGTATGGATTACAAGAAGCTGTTACTTTGGATCTCATACAAGAAGGGACAGTAGGTCTTATGGAAGCGGTGGAGCGATATGTCCCTTCCCATGGAGTGGCTTTTTCTCTCTATGCGATTCACCGTATTCGTGGTCGCATGCTGAATTTCCTACAGGAGAACAATCATGAAGTCCTTTTGGAAGATGGGGAGGAAGAGGCTGTTTTTCTCACCGAAGAAGTGCCTGATACAGCTTTTGAACAAGCGGACCAAAAGGATATGCAACTAGCCGTCAGACAGGCTATGAAAAGGTTACCTGGTAGGGAGCAAGATGTCATTCGCCGGGTATATCTGAAGGAACAAACCGCATTGGAAACGGCGGCAGCCTTAGATGTAAGTACTGCCTATGTATATCAATTGGAAAAAAGGGGGATTCGTCGTCTTCGGGGAATGCTTTCTAAGCTCATGCATGATCGAAAATAAAAATTGATAGCTAAACGCATCAGAGAAATCAAGACCATTTCTCTGATGCGTTTTTGTTTTTACTGTGTTTTAATAGGGGACAACAAATAAGGAATTTTATAAGAGAACCTGTATTTTTATAGAAACTAAAGAAATATTCAGAAATCCGTGGTAAAATAGAAAAAATATGCATTTTCTGCTGTTTGTTTCCATGATGTATATATGGATTATAAAGTAAAGAGTTGTATCACTTGGTTTATATAGAACAAGTCAATGATGATACTTTTCTTATGGGGGTATTTATGTCGGGAGATACTTTAAAAAGAGTACAAGCCATCAAGAAATGGCTTGAAAAAGCAGAAATATCATATTCACATCATAAAGATATTACAGGGGAAATCAATCTGATGATGGCCCAGGCAGAAATGAAACGATTGAAAGAAACACAGAAAATCAGTCCATTTCGCCGATGGGGATTGCGTGGATGTGCTATGATAGTAGCAGTTGGATTATTTTTCTGTGGTCACTATTTGTATCAAGCGACTACCATAGCGGTGAATCCTATTTCTACCCCTATACATAAAGAAGTGCAAGTAGCACCTAAAACGAGTGAAAAAGCTCCTGTTTCTTCTTCTTTGGCGGAAGACAAGGGAGAAGGCGTGACATCACAAAGGGAAGAATACAAAGTACCTGCACCGGTTATAGAAGAGGAGAATCCTTCTGTGGAAAAGGATACATGGCAAGAAAAAGAGAAGCCAAAAGTGATAGAAACTCATAGGGAAGTTCACGCCTCTGAGGCACCAGTTTCCACCATGCCAACATTATCAGAGAAAGAAATACAAAGTGTTGTTGGAGAAGCGGGACGAGCTCTTCGCGGGCAGTCTAGCAATCAGAAATAAAAGGTTTTGGTTGTATCGCTTTGACATATAAAAAGGCAAAAACGTTCAGTCCATATAGGTTTAGGAGGAATTTATGATTACAGCAAAACATACAAAAACACTGCTCCTTTCAGCAGTTTTGTTTTCTCTAGCAGCAGGAAATGCCTGGGCAGATGCTCCGTCTCTAGGTACTGGAGAAAATGGCATGTCTCAAAGTGCTATGATAAATGTAAAAGGTGGACAACAGACGGGTAAGACGGCTACCATTACAAATCAAACTGCGACAGAAGAAGAACCTTCTATGGCAGTGAAAGAATCTCATCAGACAGTCGCTGTAGGGGATGCTTCTTTATATCTGTCCAAAGAAGACGATGCGGCTATTGAGAAAGAAGTGGGAAAGACCATTGCTTCTTTGGACTTTAAGGGCGTACCAGAAGAAGTCAAAGCAAAGCTTCTTCCTTTGCTTCAGAGCAAACAGGGAACCGCTGTTTCTGTAGAAACCATCAGAAATGATGTAGCCTCCTTAGGGAGCACTGGGGTCTTCTCCCAGATCCGTCCTGCTTTTACCGAAATTCCAGAAGGGGTGGATCTCAATTACCAGTTGGTATCCAATCCAGTGGTCAAGAAAGTAAAATTCTCTGGGAATACAGTTTTCACTGATGATTACCTTACATCTATTATGGCTATCCCGAAGAATAGCGTTCTAAACTTCGTACTGGTTAATCAGAAATTAAAAGAAATTGAAGACATGTATTTGAAACAGGGCTATATGCTCGTTTCTATTCCAAATGTACAAGTATCCTCTGACGGCGTGCTTCATATAGACATTTCTGAAGGTATTGTAGAAGATTTCGTATTGGTAGGCAATGACAAGACCAAAGATCGTGTTATTACCAGAGAACTGAAACTCAAAAAGGGCAAGCCTTTCAATAAGTTCCAGGCCAGCCGCAGTATGGAAAGACTGTACAATTTAGGCTACTTTGAAGATGTCAATATGAAACTCCTGCCAGGAAAAGAAAATGAACATAACGTTATCATTGAAATCGATGTAATTGAACAGAAGACCGGCATTGTCACCGTAGGTGCTGGCTATTCTGATTCTGATGGTGCCGTAGGTATCCTGGAACTGGGAGATACCAATTTCCGTGGTACCGGTGATAAGGTCAACTTCCATTGGGAATTTGGCGGCGCTGGTAATGGCAAGAACTATACCATTTCTTATACCCATCCATGGATCAATGATAATGGGGATTCCCTGGGAGGCTCCATTTTCAACCGTATCTATGAATACGATGACTATGATAAAGATGGTAATACCATTGCAGAATATGATAAGAGAAGAGAAGGTTGGAACCTCACTTGGGGCCATGTAGCCGATGAGTATCGCACCAATTATTTCAACTTTGAAAGTGCGAAAGAATCCTATGATGACCATGATGGATTTGAATGGGG
>DJPC01000134.1 GCA_002439665.1 Dialister sp. UBA6422 | reverse complement strand
ACCCTAGGCACAGGACTATGGATCGATACGCACAACAAGAGAAAAATCTTAATGGGCACCCAGTTTTTCTATATGTTACAAGCCGCTTTACTGGGGTGTCTTCTATGGAGTGGGCACGGATCCTATCCATGGATTTTATGCTTTGCCTTTTTTATAGGCACCATCGATGCCTTTGATATGCCAGCCCGCATGGCCTTCATGCCAGAACTGGTGGGAGAAAAGGCTCTTCACAGTGCCATCAGTCTGAACTCTGCCAATTTCAATATCACCCGCATGATCGGTCCACTTCTGGCGGCTTTTCTCTTGTCCTACCTTTCTTACAGCACCATATTCTTTTTAAATGCCCTCTCATTAATTCCTATTTTATGGGCCTACCACCATATCCAAGTGAATTCTCCTTCCCAAATGAGCTCTAAAAAACACCCTTTGGAAGAAATCCGTCTAGGTCTTCACATAGCTAAAAAGAATCCAATCATTCGTAACAATTTACTAGCCGCCGGAGTAGTAAGCGGTCTCATCTTAAATCTAGGTACCTACGGTCCTCTCTTTGCAGATAGAGTGCTTCATAGCGGCGTGAATGGATTCGGCTCTATCCTCTTTGCCGCAGGATGCGGTTCTATGCTAAGCGGCATCCTATCAGCTACTGCCAAGAAACACCTGTCTCAAAACAAGATTGATTTAGCAGGTATTCTTTGCGGCATAGCCCTCATGGCCGTAAGCTATGTATCTTACTTCTGGCCGGCTATGCTCCTCTTTGGCCTCATGGGATTCATGGTGATTCTATTTATTATTAACTGCAATACGGTCATACAAATAGCGGCCCCGAAAGAATATCTGGGCCGCATCATGGGACTTTATACATTTGTCTTTTTAGGAGTGGCCCCTTTCGGATCCCTCCTAGTCAGTACTCTCATAGAATTCTTTGGTACCTCACAGGGCTTATGCATCACCGGTGCTTTAGATATCCTTTTGATCGGAATCATTCATAATATTGGCAGGCGGTAGACTGTTGACAGTTCACTGTTTACAGTCTACTATCTACACCCCAATTTCCTTCTTTGATGGTAAATCAGAGCGGCAGCCAGGAAGAAGCAGGCGGCGGTGGAGAGAAAGACCATGGCGTATCCCCATGCCATAGCCAAAGCGCCTGATGCCACAGGGCCGACCACGTTTCCCATGAGGGAAAAGCTAGTGGAAAATCCCACCACCATGGTCCGCTTTTCTTTAGGTACCGAGTTTGCCAAAATGGTATTTGCCACTGGCATAATGAGCCCCAAGGAAAATCCAGTCAAGCCGCGCATGCACCCCAGGGTCCATACATCGGGCATCACATACTGCAAGATGAAATTAAGACCTGTCACCAAAGAAGCACCCACCAGCACAGACGACATGGAAAAATAATGGGTCAGCCTAGATACATTGAGGGACGCGATCACACTGGTCCCGCCAGCAATGAAAATAATGACACCCACGATAGTGGCCACAGCCATACCCTGACCACCTAGCATATCTTTAATATACAAAGGCAGAATAGGACCTATGCCTGTCATACCGCAATTACAAAGAAACTGCAGCAATACCATAAGCCGTACCACTGGATTTCTCATAAAATAAGAAAGCTGTTTCCAAAAGGATTCCGGCCGATGTTCTTCTACCATGCCAGCCCGCTTCGGTAAAAACCATTGGGTAGCTGCTAAGCAAAGTAGAGCCAGAATAGAAAAAATCACAAAAGGCATCCGGTAGCCCAATGTATCGGCGATCATACCACCTGCCAAAGGGCCAAACATGATGCCCATCACCATGGCGGCTTGAAAGACACCCATAGCCCAAGTCAATTGGGGCTTTGGCGATACATTCATCACCATGGACATCCCCACCGCCACAAATCCGCCGGACATGCCCTGGATGACCCGCAAAGCCAAAAGTTCCATAGGAGTACGAACAAAATACATGGATGCTACAGCAATGGATAGAATCAATAGAATCATAGAAAGAGCAAATCTCTGCCCCCTGCGATCAGCTTGCATAGACCATATCGGAGCAGCCAAAGCCACAAAAAAGGGAGTCACACCAGAAATGAGCCCTGCCCAAAAAGCAGCTTCTCCCGGATCAGTAACGCCCAATTCGGACGTTAAAAACAGGGGAATAAAAGAAATCACTCCAATGATCGTGATCCCTGTCCCTACTTGAATGGCCGCTATGGTATAAACAATCCTCTTCCAATTCAAAAGGATCACCTCCTTGAGAGTACAGTTATTGGTTGTTAGTTGTTAGTTGTTAGTTGTTGGTTATTGGTTCATATAATCACCACACAACTAACAACCATCAGCTCATTCCCCTTTGATTTTTCGAATGGTACCTGTAGTGGAATATCCGTCTACGAAGGATAGGATTTCCACTTTCCCTGCATATTGGCGTCCTGCCACTTCTTCAGGTTTATAGTCTCCGCCTTTGACAAGAATATCTGGCTTTATGTGAGAGAGTAATTCCTCTGGTGTATCCTCTCCAAAAATCACCACATCGTCTACACAGCGAAGAGCGGATAGCATAAATGCCCGATCCTGTTCTCCATTAATAGGCCGGCTAGGCCCTTTCAATCGTTTCACAGACGCATCAGAATTAAGACCTACGATGAGATGATCCCCCAGCCTGGCTGCCTCTTCCAAATAGGTCACATGCCCCCTATGAAGGATATCAAAACAACCATTGGTAAAGACCACCACATGGCCCTTAGCTTTCCACGCCTGCACTTGACGTGCTGCCTCTTCCCAAGAAATAGAACCTTCTCGCCGCGGTAGGACTTCTCTATCTCCGCAAGCCTTTAAAAGCTCCTCTCGTTTCACCTGATAGGTCCCCACTTTAGACACGGCAATCCCGGCAGCCAGATTGGCTAGTTCCAAGACAGTCTCCATAGGAAGTTTGCAAGAAATAGCCGCCGCAGTGACTGCCATCACCGTATCTCCTGCCCCAGATACGTCGAATACATCCTGGGCTACTGATGCCCTATGAATAGCACCGGCATCGCTTAGGCAAGTAATCCCTTTTTCAGAACGAGTGACGAATACATGGGATATATGGAACTTCTTTCGAATAGCTTCCCCTTCTGTTTCAATGGCCTTTTCCTCATTGGGGATCTCATCGCCAGCGCAATCAGATAGTTCTTTCAAATTAGGGGTAATCCCATAAGCGCCCTCATATTTAGTCCAATCGCTCCCCTTAGGATCTACCAATACAGGCACATGATAAGAAGCCCCCTTCTGGATCACTTGCTGGGCTACCTCTTTGGTAATCATTCCTTTACCATAGTCAGAGAGCACGATGGCTCCCAAACCGCTACGAAGCAAACCATCCAGCCATGTAAGAAGCGTTTTTTCTTCCTCCGGGGATGGACTTCTTTTTTCTTCAAAATCAAGGCGCATCATCTGCTGGCGAGCGCCTAAAATCCGTACCTTTGTGGTGGTCTGGTACCCAGGAGCAATCAAAAGTCCACCATCATCGATGCCTGCTTTCTGTAAAAGCTCTGCCAATAATGTACCATTCCTGTCATCTCCCCGCATGCCAGCCATGTACACCTGGCATCCCAACGAAGAAAGATTGGCTGCTGTATTGGCCGCACCACCTAAGACACTTCTCTCGGATTGGACAAGATTGACCGGAACAGGTGCTTCAGGAGAAATCCGATTCACACTGCCAGTGATATACCGATCTGTCATCACATCACCGATCACTGCCACCTTGGTGTGCAACATATCATGATTCAAAAACTGCTCTACATCCTGTCTCATACGATCTCCTTTTATCCTCTTTCATCGCTCTATGTGATAATGGCGGTTTGTCCATTTCCATTCAATAATACCTAAAATCACTGCCTATCTTTAGAAAATATCGATGCTGCAATGATTGGCCAGCCACATATATCATACACATATGGCACCACGAACCACTACCATTTTTATGTATGATTATTATAACAAAAGCCCTCTTTCATCGAAAGAGGGCAATCTAGTTTGTTCGTTATTGGCAAAATCATCAAACAACTATAACTGGCAACTATTCACTATAAAATAAGATCCTTTCTGCTGCATCAGCCATCTTAGCATAGCCTTTCTGATTGGGATGAAGTCCATCGGAATACCACGCATCTTCCAAAGGAAAGGCCTTTGAGAAATCAATGGCTGGGATTTGATACTTCTCTGCTACCTCTAAAAGAAATGTACCGTAAGAGACCAGATCTTCCTGATTTCTTTGATACAAATACTCTGCCTGCCATCCTTGGACAACACTTTCCTCTGTCGCCAAAGGAGGGATCCCTAGAACAAGAGGCACGCTTTTTGCGATTTTCTCTATAAAATCTTGTACCATTCCTTCCAGGCGGCTCACCATGAGACCGCCCAAAATATCATTGGTCCCACCCATTAAGAAATACCCATCTCCTAGGGTATGGCAAGACAATCGCTTCTCCATGGCTTCTATAATGCCTTCCATCCCTGCGCCGCAAAGACCGTAATCATAAAAATGGATATTCCTATGCCTTCTTTGCAACTCCTCCACCCATCCATAGCCAGGTAAAGTCCCATATCCAGCAGTAAGACTATCTCCAAAGCAATAGATATTTCGGATATGTTGTATATTCCAGGA
>DJPC01000100.1 GCA_002439665.1 Dialister sp. UBA6422 | reverse complement strand
AAGATGTATTTAGTCATGGGACCTCCTTAATCAAATATATGGTACTGCGGTTGGCAAATAAATGTAGGTATAAAAGCAAATGTTTCACGTGAAACATTGAGGTAACTAGAAATTACATTCTTTCCGGAGCAGAAATACCCAGAATGGTAAGTGCATGGACCAATACATACTGTACAGCAGTAATGAGCCCCAATCTTGCCTGGGTGGTTTCGCTATCCACGCCAAGAATGCGGCATTCTCTATAGAAATGATGGAAAAGTGCAGCCAATTCATAGGCATATTTAGCAATGCGCTGAGGAGCTCTTTCTTTAGCAGCCCCAGCAATGAGCTGGTGGTAGTTTTCCATTTTCTTAATCAAATCCAATTCGCATTCTTCGGTCAGTTTCGTGAAATCCACATCCGTGAATTTTGGATCCCAGGTAACGCCAGCTTCTTTAGCCTGATTAAACAAGCTATGAATACGAGCGTTGGCATACTGGATGTAATATACAGGGTTATCACTGGACTGTTTCTTCGCTAAATTGATATCGAAATCCATCTGAGAATCTAAGGTACGAGCGCAGAAGAAATAACGAGCTGCATCGGTACCTACTTCTTCCATCAATTCACGAAGGCTAACAGCCTGACCGGTACGTTTGGACATTTTAACAGGTTGTCCATCGCGAAGAAGAGTGACCATCTGAAGCAACATGATTTCAAAATCATCCGGATTATAGCCTAAGAATTTCATCGCCGTCTTTAGGCGAATGATGTAACCATGATGGTCAGCGCCCCAGATATCAATCAGCTTATTATATCCCCTGCGGATTTTATTTCCCACATAAGCAATATCGGAGCAGAAATAAGTCGGGATACCATTGGTACGAATGACTACACGGTCTTTGTCGTCTCCATTCTTAGTGGTACGAAGCCAAAGAGCACCGTCTTTTTCATACATATTATCTTCATCTTTTAAGACTTTCAGTGCTGCATCAACCTGCTTTGGATAGAGAGATCTTTCAGAGAACCAATTATCAAAGTCTACGTGGAATTCATGGAGATCTTTTTTAAGATCCGCCAGTTTTTCTTTAAGTCCCACTTCTTTGAAAATGGAAAGTCTTTCTTTTTCGTCCATATCCAGATATTTCTTACCGTCTTTTTCTAAAATATGCTTGGCGGTATCAATGATATCCTGTCCATGGTATCCATCTTCTGGTACTTCTG
Source organism: Dialister sp. UBA6422 (assembly GCA_002439665.1). Lineage (GTDB taxonomy): Bacteria > Bacillota > Negativicutes > Veillonellales > Dialisteraceae > Dialister. The sequence continues at coordinate 1,434 of DJPC01000100.1, read as the reverse complement.
CATCAATGCCATTGAGCTGTAAATAACGAGCATTGATGGATTCGGCTAAATGGTCAATCTGACTGCCTGCATCATTGACATAGTATTCAGAAAGGACATCATATCCAGCAGCTCGGAGTAGATTCACCATGGCAGAACCATAGGCAGCCCCTCTCGCATGGCCGATATGAAGAAGACCTGTAGGATTGGCAGAAACATATTCTACTAAAATACGGTCTTTTTTATCTTTCGGAAGATCCCCATAGGAAGGACCTACCTTTAAAATATTTTTCAGTTCTGTATATACTGTATCTTTGGTAAGGTAAAAATTGATAAACCCAGCCCCAGCAATTTCGGTTTTGGAAATCAGTGGTGTGTCTACGTATTTTACGATAGATTCTGCAATCATACGAGGGGCTTTGTGTGCCGTCCTAGCCCACTGCATAGCTGCATTGGTAGAATAATCTCCAAACTCCTTTGATTTCGGTATTTCCAGACGCTGTACAGGAGCATAGTCTCCTTGTGGCAACTCTCCAGCCGCTACAGCAGCGTCCTTCGCTTTTTCAATAATCGCTTTCAGCTCTTCTCTGACTTCCATGGATGTTCCGGATCCTCCCGAATTTCTACAATAATTTCATTTAGATGACTGAATAAACCTTTGAGTTCCACATCATAAGAAAGACGCATCCGCCCTTCTCCATTGTGTATGGTATTTTCAATCTCCCTGGTGACTACAGAAATTTCCATAGATCCCATAGGAGTCTGATATAAAGAATGAGATTTCTCCCCTACATGATATTCCTGATTCTGTAAAAAATTTCCATCTCGAACCAGGTTGACATGGTCTTCATAGATTTGAAGGGTGGTGGTGGTACCTTCCATACCTGCCAGCTTAGTTTCTTTGTAAGTGACATACTGCATGTCATCGGTCTCTCCATATATGCCTGGAGTTTCCAAAGTGATGGTTTCGTCTTTTCCCTTTTCATCTCGCTGTAAAGATGTGACATGAATCATGACATGTTTTTCCAATACCTAAGCCCCCTTCGATTTACAAATTTGTTTTTATTATATCACAGAAATGAGTCTTCCTGTGAAATTCCAATACTGCTTATTATAGCATTTAAAACCTAAAACTTCCAACAGAAAGTCTTCTTGATTTCCAGTTAAGAAATGGAGTTGCCACAGAAAAAGCGTCATGACAATAACCAATCATGACGCTTTTCTATTATTCTTTATTTTATAACCATATATATTATATATGGTATAGGGCATATATCATCAGTCTGCTTCCAAAGCTTCTTCTGTTTTTTCTGTAGCATTGACAGAAATGGCAACCGCTGCATCACCAGTAATGTTAAGGCAAGTACGGAACATATCTAGTACACGGTCGATACCAGCTACTAGTGCTAATCCTTCCATAGGTAGCCCCACAGACTGAAGAACCATAGCCAGCAT
>DJPC01000135.1:7690-7905 GCA_002439665.1 Dialister sp. UBA6422 | reverse complement strand
CCGTTTCCATTTGCCCCACATTTCACGTGAAATGCTGTCTTAGGGTCCTGAAGTCTCGTTTCTGATTCTCCCACGTTTCACGGGAAACACGACACTAACCCCATCTCATCAATAGAACCTTATAACAGCGGTCATGTCTCATTACTCCTCTAGTCATAATTGTTCCAACAGAACCTTTTGATAGCGGTTATATCTCATTGTTTCTCTAACCATAA
>DJPC01000135.1:0-7515 GCA_002439665.1 Dialister sp. UBA6422 | reverse complement strand
TCACCAGTCACAAAAAAGGATACTCCATGAAACACACACTTTCCTTATTTCTTCAAACCCTCTGCAAAAACCGGCTTATGTCATGGCTCCTGCTCTTTGCCATCGTCCTGTCCATCGGCATCAGCGTCCTGCCGCCTTTGGTACTCCAACAGGTCATTGACAGTGTATCTGACACTGATGTTTCACGTGAAACATGGTTGCTCTGGGCCCTTTCTTACTTCGCCTTAGTCACCCTATCCAATCTGGCAGAAGCAGGAAAGGAAACGCTGATCACCATTTTCGGCGAGCGAACCACTCATACCATCCGGTCCGCTTTGGCGGCAAAATTATCTCGTCTGCCAGCGTCTTATTTCATCACTCATAACAGCGGCAACACCACATCGCTTTTCGTGAATGATGTGGACACCATCGAGGACCTATTTGATTCCGGCATCATCAGTATGATTTCTGATACCTTTCAGATTGTCAGCATCCTCTGGGTGATCTATGTCCTAAGCCCCGGTTTATTCCTGCTACTCCTTATCGCCTTACCGTTACTCTTTCTTCTGACCCGCTGCTTCCAGAAACGAATGCTATCGGCACAGCTGGACTATCGAAAAGCCCTGGCTGCCGCCAACGCCATCATTCCAGAAACCATCCGCAACTGCCGGGCCATCCGCATGTTTCACGGCGCCCAGTTCATGGGCCGCCGGTATCATCGCACCATCGAAGACAGTTTCAATGCCATGGATCGAAGCAATTTTTACGATTCCATTTATTCCCCTATCATCATCACCACCAGCGCCTTCCTCATTGCCCTCATGGTGACCCTGTCAGTCACAGAAAGCACCTGGCAAACCCTGTTCGGCATGACCGCCGGCACTGTGGTGGCCCTGATTTCCTATGTGAATCGCATCTTTTCCCCACTGGAAAGTATCGGCATGGAAATTGAAAATATCCAGTCCGCTCTGGCAGGAATACAGCGCATTTCTACCTTTCTAGACGAAAAGGAAATACACCTCCCAAAAGATACACCCTCACTAGACCCATCGTCTATCTGTATCGACCATATCACCTTTGGCTACGAATCGGCCCATCCCATTTTCCAAGATTTCAGTCTCACAGTACGAAAAGGTGCCACGGTAACTCTCACTGGTCGCACCGGTATTGGCAAAAGCACGCTATTCAAATTGCTCTGCGGACTGTATACACCAGAAAAGGGACATATTTCCGTTTTCGGGCAAAATCCAGCTGCTATTCCTGAAGAAGCCCGTCGTCCACTGTTTGGTATCGTGGAACAATCCTTCCGCCCCGTGCCAGGTACCTTGCGCGATCAAATCACCTTGCAAGATTTGCGTATCTCCGACACAGCCATTTGGGACGCCCTCTCTGTGGTGGGCCTATCTTCCCTCTGTCAGAAACTTCCACAGCAACTGGATACGCCCTATGACATTTCCCTCTTCTCCCAAGGGCAAAAACAACTTCTCTCCATCGCCAGAGCCATCGTGATGAATCCCGCCCTGCTTCTCCTAGACGAAATCACCGCCAACCTGGACGCCCACACCGAAAAAGAAGTCCTCACCGCCCTCCGCCAAGCCGCTAAACATCGCACAGTCATTTCCATTTCCCATCGGCTGTATCAAGAACAAGAACAAGTAGGCAGACGAGTAGAAATTGGCAGATAGAGTCACGTTTCACGTGAAACATGACCATATTCATTTCTGCCTACATCACAGTGAGCGATATAAAAAGAAAGGCCCCCAGTTGATGCCAATTGAAGTAAGAGCAATGCGAGGGCTCACCGCCACCACTCCTCACGTCTAACTTCTCACTGCTTTTTATTGACAGAATCCCCATTTCTGACTATAGTTAAATGGTAAATGTTATGCAATATCAGTACATCATCATTGGGGATACTATAGATTACGTAGCAGCTAGGAATTAAGGACCAAGGATTCGCATCATATTTCCTAATCCCTAGCTACCAATATGAGAGGAGGATGCGGCTATGTTACAGGCATACAAACACAATGAAAATCACATATTGATGAGCGTGCCACTAGAGCAACTGGAAAAGGGCTCCTGGATCAATGCCGCCGCTCCTACAGAAGAAGAACTGGTTCATCTCAATGAACTCACTGGCATTCCTGTCGATTCCCTGCAGACCGCACTGGATAGAGAAGAACGGTCCCACGTAGAAATGGAAGACGACTATATCTTCGTCGTAGTCAATACTCCAGTGGTGCTGGAAACCGATGCCTATGACGCTTTGCCACTAGGTATTTTTATTACCAGGCAATACTTCATCACTGTCTGTTTGGAACCTAATACGGTGATTCAAAAATTTTTGAATAATTCTTTTGCTTCCTTCCAAACCTACAAAAAGACCCGGTTCCTATTCCAGATCTTGTCTCAAGCATCTTCTTCCTTCTTGTATTTCCTGCAGCAAATCTACAAACAAACCGATGTCATTGAAAGCCGGGTACGCCAATCTCTGCAGAATAAAGAACTGTTCCGTATGCTGGAGCTGCAGAAATCTTTGACCTACTTCAACTTCGCTCTTCATGCCAATGAAAACGTGATGGAACGTCTCATGCGTCTTAGAAACAGTCCCCTTCATTCCCTTCTCAAAATGTATGAGGAAGACGAAGACCTCCTGGAAGATGTGATCATTGAAAATAAGCAGGCATTGGAAATGGCGGAAATTTACACCAACATTTTGATGTCCATGATGGATTCTTTTTCCTCCATCATCTCCAACCGCCTATCTCAGATTATGAAATTCCTCACCTCGGTCACCATTATTTTAGCGATTCCCACTTTGATATACAGCCTGTGGGGCATTAACGTACCGGTCCCCTTTGCAGAATCCCCTTTCGGTTTCGTCTCCGTCATCTTAATCGGTATCCTCATGACCTTGGTCGTGACATTCATTCTGTGGAAAAAGAATATGCTATAGAGCAGTACCTATAATAGAAAATCTGTAACCTAGAAGGGTTATCCAAATTAAAAAGGTTATATAGGGGTATGATTGATTTCATACTCCTATATAACCCTTTTAAACGTGTAAGAAAAGTTTCACGTGAAACTTTTCTACTTTTCTATCAGACTCTATAACACTCTCTTTTTGCATAGAAGCTTCCGCAGACCGAAAGGGGAGCTTAGCACTATAAGACACGGCCAGTCAGTAGAAAAGAGACGTGTGAACTCTTTGCAACAAACAACCCGCAACTAAGAACTCAAATATATCTCATGACATATAAAAAGGCGGTGACACCATACTTTCCCAGTTTGTCACCGCCTTTTCACATCACCTTAGGCTTTAAAATTCTTTTCGTCTCTAATGAACCGTTCTACATCCTTTTCAGTCACTTTAAATTCCACCAGATCGCCTTCCCCGGTCACATATTTCACAGTATAGGGGGCATTTAAAATCTGCTCTCTTTTAAAACCAAAGTAGGCTGCCTGGGCGCTATGGGGCATGAGGGCATCCAATTGGGGATATAAGGCGCAAGTCGGGAAGATTTTCTGTCCATCTTTTTCTATTACCAAGTGCTCTGTGCGGCCACTCCCTCTAGTTTCCACAGACCAAGAAATCAAATGATGCACCGGCACATAGGCTGACGTTACATATAACAAATCTTGATTCGCCAAAAAAATTTCTTTAAAATCAGCTGGTACATGAAGTACGCGCAAATCTTCGGTAGAGGAAATATACATCCCTGCCGTATAGGGCGTCACTAGAACCACTTGGTTGGATCCAATACTCCCATGGCGCATTTCTACACCATAATGCATAGGATTTTCCAATGTTCCATGTTTTTTCACCTGCTTTCCCTTCTCCCACATGGTATCGTAAGAGGAAGAATCAAGGCGAATAAAATCAGCAGCAGATGATATAAGAGGCGTCAGCAGGCAAGCTGCTGCTAAACCAAAAGAAAGTAATTTTTTCATATATGACTCCTTTCGAATGACCGATTGTTGTTGGTTATTGGTTGCTAGATGCTAAACAACGAGTAAATTCTGACTTATGTATCATTTTCCCAAAATATCTTGCTCTATATGATGGCCTCTGCTATAATACAGATAGAAACGGGTACCACTGATAAGCGGTCAGCCCCAATTAAAGTTGAATTTGAAAAATCCGCCTAAAGTTGGTAGCTGCAGGCGGATTTTTCATATATTACATACGAATCGCTAACACGAGGGCTAACAAAAGTACAAGAAATATAAAAAAATCGTACTGATTCATATGACGGCCCCCTTTCAGGGGCTAGAATCGACCGCCTACCGTTTACGTAGTACCCATTAGGATGATACAGAAAAATCCCACAGATGTCAATTGACGTCTGTGGGATTTTTCGTTATCAGTAAGTGTCGGACAGTTTGTAACTTTTACTGTTTACTTTCAGCTACTTATTTTACATGTTTCACGTGAAACATTTTGATAGATATTCTCATTTCTTAAGGAATGGTACAATGGCACTGCCATGGGGAATGATATTGATAGAATAATCCGTTTTCCCTTCTTTTTCCAGCTGCTTCTGCGCCAATTCCCATGCTTCTTCCACCGTAGCGACTGGAATCTGATGAGTTTTTTCACGAAGAATATCAAAATTTTCTGGTCTAGTCACAATGTATACCGTATGGGTCAAAGCGGTATTCAAATTTTCAAAGGCCACAAAGAATGGAATGGTAAAACATTCACGAAGACCTTCTTCCATTTCTCTCATATTTTTATATTTAAAACTGCCCAGATAGGCTTCCGGTTCCATGATATCTTCTGCTTCGATCATGGTGATGATAATGCCACCTTTTTTAGTAGCAATTTCAGCAGTACTATAGCATTTAGTGCCTTGATACAGGTTGGTATCTTTCGGATATCCCCCAGCAGAAACAATCGTCACATCTGCTTCCTGTTTCATAGGAACCTTCTGCATGCGATAGGTTTCTTTGGTTCCTTCCAGCCAAGCTTGATAAGGATCCCCGCCTACCATGGAAGACACGTCCCCTTCTTCATTGATCACAGAATGAACCAGGAAACAAGGATGTACCATATCACAAGCTTCTTGCATATCTTCAGAAACAGGATTTCCCTCTATTTTTAATAGTTTGGCATCTGGATTAATACCACTTCCCAAAGAGGCTCCCAGGGCATGACAATGATTCTGCTGCACCGTTTCAAAACCAGCAACTCCTGGCAGAATCAATTTGCGTCCACCGCCAAAGCCGGCCATATCATGGGTAGACACCGCATTGATCAAAATGACTTTATCCGCCTTAGCCACTCTAGAATCAATCCATACATCTGTCCCTCTCGTGGTGACCCCCATGTGGGTCAATTGGGATTTATCAGTAGAAACGTGCTGGTACATTTTGATCCGGCGAGCCACTTCTTCGCCCACACAAACTACATTTTCCTCATCGGTATGTACCCGGTGGGTGCCCTGGGCAAACACGATGTAAATATCTTCATCAGGGATACCTGCCCGGTTCAGTTCATTTACTACATACACAGTAAATTCAGAAGCACGGTTCCAAGCACGAGTGATATCTGCCACAACCAGACAAACCTTGTCCCCTTTTTTCACCACTTCAGTCAGCGGGGCTGAACCAATGGGATGGCGCATACATTCCAAAGTCGCTTCTTTGATATCGCAAGCTGGTGTAGGTACACCTTCTAAAACATCAGAAATATGTTCTTCTGGCAGCATCACTGACTGGGTGCCATGCCCATAAGCCAGTTTAAATTCTTTAAGAGACATGGGTTGTTCCTCCTTGTATGTCACGACAGATAATTATTATGTATTATACTATAAAATGCTATATTGTTACATGACGGTGTGACCAAATATTTTTTCAATGATATGGCACCCTCATTTTTAGAGACTAAGAGCTTAAAGTACCTTCTTTGAGCTCCCTTTAGGGAAAGCTTACACATAATATATAGCACAAGTGATTGATGGCTAAGACATAGAGATAGATGTGAATGCTCTAAAACAACTAATACCCCGCAACTAAGAACTCCCCTACGTATCATCATGTTTCACGTGAAACATTTCTCCTTCAAGTAAAAGTTTATTTCCCAGTCATCCGTTACTTATACAGTATATCCAAAATAGTCCTCGCTTCTTTGGCTGTCAGCTGTCCTGGTGCACTGGCTTCTTTCCCTGCTGCAAATGTCAAAGGACTGCCTAATGTATTTCCTGCAATACGCGTCAATTGTCCCATCTTTCCCATACCGATGGTAATGATCGGTGTACCTGGATACTGGTCTCCCACTTTGGCTGCTCCGCTCATTAAAGCCGCTGTATCTTTCGCTGCCTTAGGCATGACTGCTATTTTTAAAATATCTGCCCCCTGGGATTTCATGTGTTTCAATGTATCTATCACTTCTTCTTCTCCCATAGCCCCTAAGAAATCATGATAGCTCATAAGCAGGGGGATATGTTTCGCTTTGGCTTCTTTTATGAGTGCATTCATCTCCACCCATTCATGACCATACTCCATATCCAATATATCTGCCAATCCCAAACGAATCAGTACAGATAAAAAAGAAGCGTATTCTCTGTCGTCTCCCACATATTCGCCCCCCTGACTTTGGGTACGAATGGTTGTCAAAAGCGGAGTACTAGGAAAATAGTGACGAATGGTTTGATACGCAGTTTTCAATTCTGTTTCCCAAATCCCTACCTTCTGATTTTTTAATAAATAATCCACCCGCCATTCCAGCATATCCAGTGGGCAATCTCCCAAAGAGGTACATTCCTGTTGTAAGGCTTCCACAGTTCCTGATACTAAGGGCACGCAAATTTTAGGACGCCCGCTGCCAAGTGTCATGTTTCTGATAGTAATCATATTTCCTCCTTTTGTATGTAAGGTTCTTAGTACATACATCCTGTATTCCCATGTTTCACGTGAAACATAAGCATAAGGCGCTAACTCATTGCTTTCACTTGCCAAATCTGATGATTAGAATTCCATTGGGTATGGTGACTCATGGCTCACGGTCTATACTCCATGCCGGTCTGCGTTGTTCAGTACTTCACACCCATCTTCTGTCACCAGCACCAAGTCTTCGATACGGACCCCAAAGCGGCCAGGAAGATAGACCCCTGGTTCAATAGAAAAAATCATTCCAGGCTCTGCTACCCAGGTAGAATAGGAAGATACTTCACCGGCTTCATGCTCTCCGATGCCAATGAAATGGCCTAAGCGGTGGGTGAAATAATCCCCATACCCTGCACGTGATATATAAGTCCTAGCCGCTTCATCCAAATCCTTTAAAGGCACCCCAGGACGTACCATGGATTCTGCCAATTTCCCTGCCTCGTCCACGATATGATGCACTTTTATTTCCTCTTCAGAAGGCTGTCCTATAAAATATGTCCTTGTCATATCGCTGCAATAGTGATCCTTCCTGCAGCCTATATCAAGAAGTACCACATCTTTTTCTAAAAGAACCGTATCATCTGGCATGTGATGAGGGTCCGCTCCATGGGCACCAAAGGACACAATGGGCGGAAATGAAAATCC